>CALGHC010000685.1 GCA_937915965.1 uncultured Myxococcales bacterium | reverse complement strand
TTGAGGAAGTCTCCGTATTCTGAGGATATTTCCTCGAAGTGCTCGTCCATCCCTTCGAGGCCCTGCAGGCTGGCCGGCAGCTCGGGATCGACCCCCGTCGCAGAACGAACCTCTTCGGGGAACTTCGCTGGGTGGGCCGTCTCGAGCAGCACTGCGGGAACGTCGCGCTCCGCGCTGGTCGCGTTGGCAGCGCTGAATCGCTCAAGCCCGGCGTGGCCGACCGCGCCGTGTGGCTCAAGCATCACCCCGTGCTCGCGCCAGACCGACGCGATGGTCGCCCGCGTTGTGGCGTCGTCCACCGACGTGGCGAAGAGATCGCGGCGCATCGCCTCAAAGTCCGGCGCCTCGATCAGTGTGCCGGCATCGTCGAGCCAGCCGCCATACAGCTCGACCAGCCGGGCGAGGTTGGACGGGTGGCCGACGTTCATCGCGTTCGAGATGCACTGTCGCGAGGGTGCGATCTTGTCGTAGCGGCCGCTGGCGACGAAGCGCGGCACCTCGTCGTTGGCGTTGGTCGCGACGACGAAGCGGGACACGGGCAGTCCGGCGCGCATCGCCAGGACGCCGCCGAGCAGGTCACCGAAGTTGCCCGACGGCACCGCGAAGACGACGCGCTCGCCGGCGCCGATGTCGGCGACGCGGCTGGCAGCCCAGACGTAGTAGACCGACTGGGGCAGCAAGCGGCCGATATTGATCGAGTTCGCCGATGACAGCCCCATGTCGGCGAGCGACGGGTCGGCGAACGCACGCTTCACCAGGGCCTGGCAGTCGTCGAAGGTGGCGTCGAGCGCAAGCGTGGTGACGTTGCCGCCCAGCGTTGTCATCTGCAGACGCTGACGGCGCGACACCTCGCCCCGCGGGAAGAGCACGACCACCCGCACCCCAGGCACCCCCAGGAAGGCGTGGGCGATCGCAGAGCCGGTGTCACCAGAGGTCGCCGTGAGGATCACCAGCTCGCGGTCGCGCTCGGTGACCAGGCGCCCCAGGGTGCGGCCCATGAAGCGCGCGGCGAAGTCCTTGAACGACGCCGTTGGTCCGCGGTCGAGGCGCAGCACCCAGCGCCCGGCGCCGATCGGCTCGAGCGGGACCTCAAAATCGTAGGCGTCATGGCAGATCGTCGCCAGCGCGTCAGCCGAGAGGACGCCGCGGGTGTAGGGCGTGAGCAGCTCCGTTGCCAGGGTCGGATAGTCGAGATCGCGCGCACGCCGCAGCAGGCCGTCTGCGAACGGCGGGATCGAGTCGGGTAGATACAGCCCACCATCCTCGGCCTGACCACGCAACAGCGCCTCGGCGAGATCGACCGGTGCGGCGCGGCGGTTGGTGCTGTGGAAGCGCAACGGCGCGGATTCGGGCATCGCGGCAGGCTCGGGGGGGGGGGCATTGGCGGCAGAGATCAGCCGCAGGCCGCAGGCTATTCTGGCACGCAGCTATCTCGCCGCGCTACTTCGGCACGCAGCCAGCAATCCAGTCGAAGTTGCAGTAACCAAAGAGGCAGTGGTCCTTGGTGCAGCCGTTCTGGTCGTTGCAATCGCTGTCCTCTCCGCATTTGGTCGTCTGGCATGCGGGGATCGGATTGTGGAGGCACTGGCCGTTGGTCTTGTTGCAGTAGTCGTTGGAGCAGGGGTTGTAGTCGTTGCAGGTAATCGGCTTGGTTTGGCAGACGTTGGCGATGCAGAGATCGCTTGAGCACAGGTTCTTGTCATCGCACTGCGCGCTGGTCTTGCAGGGCTTGCCGATGGTGCAGTTTGGCACCGGGTAGAAAGTGCACTTCTTGGTCTGACCGTTGCAGTAGCCCGTCGAGCACGGGTTGCCGTCATCGCAGTCGAGATTTTGGGCGCAGTCCATGGCGTTGGGATCGCAGCCGGGGATCGCGACATGGTTGCACTGACCGGTCTTGGCATTGCACGCGTCCTTGGTGCACGATTTGCCATCGTCGCAATCCTGGGTGGTCACGCAGCCGTCGGAGCTGCAGCCCGCGATCGGCTCGAAGTTGCAAGCACCGGTCTTGCCATCGCAGACGTCGAAGGTGCACGGGTTCTTGTCGTCGCAGGGCTTTGCGAAGGCCTGGCAGGTGCCAAATGCGCATAGCGTGGCCGTGCACTTGTCGTCGACCTGGCAGTCGCCGTCCCCCGCGCACTCGGCGCCGCAGCCCGGGATCGGCTGGAACGTGCATGCGCCGTTGGCCGCGTTGCAGCTGTCGTCTGTGCAGGCCTTGCCGTCATTGCAGGTTTTTTGGACGTAGCCGCACTGGCCGAGGGCGACGTTGCAGACCCCGAAGACGCACTTGTTCGCGATCTGGCAGTCGTTGGCGCTCTGGCAGAACGAGCATCCCGGGATCGGCGTGAACACGCATCCGCCCGAGTCCTGCGCACACTGGTCGAGGGTGCAGGTCTTGCCGTCGTTGCAGGTCTTTGGGTAGCTCTTGCAGATTCCGCCGGTGCAGTAGTCCGTCGTGCACGCGTTGTTGTCGTTGCACTGCGCCGCCGTCTTGCACTTGTCCGGCGTGCAGCCGGGCAGCGACGCGTAGACGCACTGACCTGTCGCCGGGTTGCAGTAGTCGGCCGTGCAGGTGTTGTTGTCGTTGCAGACCTTGTCGAGGTGTTTGCAGACGCCGGCGCTGCAGTAGTCCGTCGTACAGGCCTTGCCGTCGTTGCAGTCTGCTGCCGACTTGCAGCCCTGACCGCACCCCGGCTCGGCGACGTGGGCGCACTGACCGTCGACACACGCGTCGAAGGTACAGGGGTCGCCGTCATCGCATTGGTCGTCGCCGCCGCACTGTGGCTCGACGCAGCCAGGCATCGGCGCGGCGACGCAGGTGCCGCTGTTGCACAGGTCGATAGTGCACTTCAGGCCGTCGTTGCAGTCGCTCGCGCTGACACACTCCGGGACGCAGTCAGGCATCGGCTTGTGGGCGCATTGGCCGTCGGCGCCGCAGCCGTCGTAGGTGCACTTGTCGCCATCATCGCAGTCCTGGGCGCCCTTGCAGCCCTTGCAGAACTGGACGTAGTCCCCGCAGCAGTCGCCGACGCCTTCGCAGGCGGCGTCGCACCAGCAGGTCTGGGCGTTGCCGCCACAGTTGCCCTGGCACGATCCGCAGCCCGGTATCGCCTCGTTGAGGCACTTGCCGTTCTGGCAGGCGTCCTTGGTGCAAGCGTTGTTGTCATTGCACTGCGCGTTGCCGGTGCACGGTGGCGTGCAGCCCGGCACGTCCTTGTAGAAACAGCCGCCATTGACGCAGACCGCCTGACTGCAGGGGCCGCCTGACTTGCAGTCGGACGCTACCTTGCACTCAGGGCCGCAGGCGGGGTTGGGGTTGTGGGCGCACTTGGTCATCCCGCCGACGTTGATACAAGCGTCGATGGTGCACTTGTCGCCGTCGTCGCATTCCGTGGCGGACTGGCAGCCAATCGGGCAGGGGAACATGCCGGCGTGGTTGCACTGGCCCGTGGCGGGGTCGCACCAGTCCTGCGTGCACGGGTTGTCGTCGGCGCATGCCGCGTCGTTGGTGCAACCCGCGCAGCCAGGAGCCGGCTTGTGCGCGCAGCTGGTCGTGCCGTCGGGGTTCTTCTGGCAGGCGTCAATCGTGCACTTGTCGCCGTCGTCGCATTCCTTGTTGGACTGGCAGCCGGGAATCACGCCGCATCCTGGGATCGGGGCGTGCTGGCACCCGCTGGCCCCGCTCGATCCCATCAGGCAGGTGTCCTTGGTGCACTTGTCGCCGTCGTCGCAGTCCTGGGCTGTCTGGCACTGGTTGATGCAGCCAGGCATCTGCTTGTGCACGCACACCGGCTGGCCCGCATCGGTCTTCTGGCAGGCGTCGACCGTGCAGACGTTGGCGTCATTGCAGTCAGTGTCACTCTGACAGCAGCCGGCGATCGGCTGAAAGAGGCAGGCGTTCTTGTGGCATCCGTCGAGGGTGCATGGGCTGTCGTCCTTGCACTGATCGTTGCTTGTGCAGCAGCCCGGCTTGGCGACGTGGCTGCAGCCTCCCGCCAAGCTGCATTGGTCGGCCGTGCAGGTGTCGCCGTCGTCGCAGTCAACTGGCGAGGTGCATGGCTGAATGCAGCCTGGAAGCGCGTCGTGCACGCACTTGCCGGTGTTGGTGTTGCATCCATCGATCGTGCACTTGTTGCCGTCGTTGCAATCCGCCGGTCCCTTGCAGCCTTGCGGCTCGCCGCAGCCGGGGATCGCCTGGTGGCTGCACTTGCCGGCGGCATCGCACGCGTCTTCGGTGCATTTGTTGCCGTCGTCACATGAGCCGGGCCCCTGGCAGCCTGCCGGGCAGTCGGGCATCAAGAGGTTGATGCACTCGCCGGTGTCCTTGTCACAGAAATCCTGGGTACATGCGTCGCCGTCATTGCACTGCGCGGAGCTGCTGCAGGGCAGCTGACCACAGCCAGGCACCGGCGCAAAGACGCACGCGCCGCTCGCTGGATCACAGCTGTCGATCGTGCACTCGTCGTTGTCGTCGCAGGGGATCGGTTGACCCACACAGACGCCGCCGATGCACGCGTCGCCGACGGTGCAGCCGTCACCATCCTGGCAGATCGACGTCGGATCGTTGACCGGCTGGTGGTACACACCCAGCGTCGGATCGCAGCCATCGATGGTACAGGGGTTGGCGTCGCTCCAGTCGGCGGGCTTGGCTGCGGTGCACGCGCCGGCCTTGCAGACCTCGCCGCATGGCCCGTCGCCGCAGGGCGCAAGGTCTGCCTTGGCGGTAGGCGCACACTGGGCGTTGGCGTCGCAGCGCTGCTCCTCGCAGACACCCAATGTCGTCCCCGCCGCCGAACACGCGCTACCAGTAGGCTTGGTGACGACCGAGCAGAGACCATCGCCGCAGACCGCTTGCTGGCAGGGAAGCAAGCCCTCGACCGCGCAGTCGCTGTCGCTGAGG
The DNA here is from genome assembly GCA_937915965.1 of uncultured Myxococcales bacterium. Taxonomy (GTDB): domain Bacteria; phylum Myxococcota_A; class UBA9042; order UBA9042; family UBA9042; genus CALGHC01. The sequence goes on along the minus strand of CALGHC010000685.1, from coordinate 2,108 downwards.
CATGCCGGCGTTGTCGCGTCGCCGTCGGGGAGGGTGGCGTCGATAATGCCGCCTCCTCCTCCGCCGTCGCCGCTGGCGACCGCGTCAAATTTCGGTCCTCCGCCAACGGTCGTGTCATCGCCGCAGGCCGAAACGACCGTGACGAGACCGGCCAGGGCAAGAAGGACCGGCAGCGTGCGCCACGAATGGAAGCGCCGAAGAGTCGAGATCTGCATGTGGTCACCTGGGCCCGCGATTGCGGATGGCGATTCGTGTCTTTGCGGCGGCCGTTGGCGCCGTGGGCGGCAACAAGTCTACCAATTCCAAAGGAGCCGTGCACCCGAAACCGCTGAGGGCTTCGCCGGCGCCTACAGCCTCACCCGAGCGCGAGTTCGCGTTGGCGTTCTCCTGGCCAGCCGCGAACCTGTGGACTACGCTGCTGGTCGCACTGCTCGTCTCGGAGCCGCCGCCATGTCCCAGCAATCGCCGATCGCCCCGTCGGAGCTGTTCGCCGACGGCTTCCGCATTCGCAGCGCGCGGCTCAGCGACGCCGCCCTGCTGTGCGCCTTCAAACGTCGCGTCCTGGCCGAAACGGAGTACTTGTTGCAGGGCATTGAGGACTTCGAGGACCGCAGCGACGTCGAGGCCGAGCTCATTGGCCGCTTTCTGGCCAATGACAACTGCCTCCTGCTGGTCGCGGTCGACGGTCACGCCGTCGTCGGCATGTGCACGGTCGTGGGCGGTCACCTGTTGCGCAACCGCCACGTCGGCCAGATGGGCGTTGCGGTGATCAGGCGCCTGTGGCGACGGGGGCTCGCCCGACGGCTGATCGCCGCGTCGATCGCGGCGTCGCGCGACGCCCTCGTCCTCACGAAGCTCGCGTTGCAGGTGCACGCCTCCAATACGGCCGCGCGCCGGCTGTACGAGAGTTTCGATTTCGAGATCGAAGGCGTCCTGCGACGCGAAGCCCGCCTGGGCGCCGGCTGGGACGATCTGATCGCTATGGGTCTGCTTCTCGACGCAGCTCCCGCCGAGCCGGGCTGACAGGCTGCTCCGGCCGCTTCGTCGCCGCTCGGCGGCTCCGAGACATTGCATCAGACCTGAATTTCGACAGGAACATCGACAGGAACATCGACATGACCCGCATCCGTCTGGCTCCCCTCTTTGTCACCCGGCCGATTGACACCCGGCTGATTGACACCCGGCCGATTGACACCCGGCCGATTGACGCCCGGCCGATTGACGCCCGGCCGATTGATACCCGGCCGATTGACACCCGGCCGATTGCCGCGCTCCTCGTCTCTCTGCTGATCGTCGCCGGCTGCGGCAGACCCGGTGGAAGCGCGGACGAGCGCGTCGCGGCGCCTCGCGGCGCGTCCGCAGCGCTGCCGGTACCCGCGTCGGCGACCGAGGCTGTCGCCGACGAAGAGAACGCCCCTTTTGCCGCACAGTTGCCCGTTAGCGCGACTGTGGGCGATGTCCTGCCGCCCTTGCCAGCGGCGGTGCCGCGTCTGCACGACGGTCGCAGCAGCGCACAGCTCGTACCAGAGGTCAGCTGCGCCGAGCTGGTGCCAGCCAAGTCGTTCAAGCTCGCCCGTCAGGTCGAGGTGAACCGGACCGCGGCGAGCGCCGACCGGCCCGCTGGCACCCTGGAGATCTGCTTGTTCAACGCCTGGCAGAAGCCGGGTGACGACGAAAAACGCAGCCGCACCGCTTGGAAGCACCACGTCGTGGCCGCGTTCCCCGGCAGTGACGTGGCCGCGTGGACGAGCGAGCCGCTGGTTCGGCCTGCAGTCGTCGAGCTGCATCCAAGCGTGACGGCGGACCTCGACGCTGGTGGTTGGGCGGAGCTGATAGCGACCGGCGTACCGCAAGCGCCTGCGTTGCTCGTGATCAGCGGCCGCTTCTACGACGGCGCCCTCGGCGAGCAAGTCCATCACCGGCGCAAGGCGATGTTGCTCACAAAGACCAAGGGTCGCTGGGCATGGACGCCCTTCCTTGAGCGCGACTCGATGGCGCTCGACCTCGATTGGCTCGAGTCGCGCTGCACGGCGCTTGAGGCGCGCGCGATCGGGGCCGGGCACGCCCTCGACCCGGACGCGGACCCGGCTGGCGACCCGGCCGCCGGC
>CALGHC010000684.1 GCA_937915965.1 uncultured Myxococcales bacterium | reverse complement strand
AACGGCTGCCGATCACGGGAGCGGCTGCTGACCCGGAATTGTGAACCGCGCCCGGCCGGCAACTCGCCCCTTGCGGCCCTGGCCTGGGGCTCTATAGTTGCTCGGTCCCGCCACCCCCCCAGGGAGGCACGATCCTGGCCCCGCAAGCGCAACGCAAGACGACCCGCACCACCGCGTTGCCGGGTCAGCCGCCGCCTCAGGTCGGCGGCAGGTCGTTTGACGCGCCGACCGTGGTCCTGGCAGCGGTCGCGATGAGCGCGTTCGTGGTCGTGCTTGGCGGCGGCTCTGCCGCGCTGGCCCAGGGCACGTCGCCCGGGCCCCTGGCGCGCTCCCACGTCAAGCTCGAGGGCGCGGATCAATGCGGCAAGTGCCACACCCCCGGCAAGGGAGTGACCGACGACCGCTGCCTGGAGTGCCACGCCGACGCCAAGACCTCGCGTTTCCACGGCGACCACCGCAAACAGAGCGGCAAGGACTGCGCGACGTGTCACCGCGACCACCGTGGCCGCGACTTCCAGATGATCCGTTGGAAGCCGCCGACCGACTTCGACCACGCTCGCACCGGCTACAAGCTGGCGGGCAAGCACGCCGACCTCAAGTGCGGCAAGTGTCACACCAAGAAGCAGCGCTGGATGGGCCTTGAGGCGGGCTGCGTGAAATGCCACCAGGATCGGCACAAGCCGAGCCTGGGCAAGGCTTGTGATCAGTGCCACAGCCAGCTGCGCTTCGACAAAGCCGAGAAGTTCGACCACGCCAAGGCGAAGTTTCCCCTGCGTGGCCGTCACCTCAAGGTCGACTGCGCGAAATGCCATGAGAAGGCGGGCATCGAGGGGCGCTTCCGCGGGCTGAAGTTTGCGGCGTGCGCCGACTGTCACCGCGAACCGGTCGACAAGCACAGCGGCGAACGGGACTGCGCGGGCTGTCATGGCAACGACGGCTGGGCCAAGGTGGAGCGGCGGGCCGGGGTCGATCTGCACGCCCGAACGAAGATGCCGCTGCGGGGCAAACACCTCGACGTTGCCTGCGAGAAATGCCACACCGCTCGCAAGACCGACGTCGGCAGCGCCAGCGACGCTGCAGCGCGGCTGCGGCTCTTTGGCGGATTGCAGACTGACTGCGCGCAGTGCCACAGGGACCCGCACGGCCGCCGCTTTGGCAGCGACTGCGCGAGCTGCCACGGCGAGGCCGACTGGAAGCTGCGCAAGCCCGACCACTTCGACCACGATCGCACCCACTTCCCGCTGCGTGGCGGCCACCGCGCGGTCGCGTGCAAGACCTGCCACAAGAGCGTCGGCAGCTACAAAAAGCGCTTCGCGGGCGTCGCCAGCCGGACCTGTCAGACCTGTCACGGCGATCCACACGGAGGGCCGTTTCAGTCGGTCGAGGGCGGCGACGCGTGCACGGGATGCCACAGCGAGGAAGCTTTTGTGCCGGTTCGCTATGGCCTCGACGATCACAAGCGCGCGGCCTTTGTGGTGCGAGATTCGCACCGTGTCGTCGCCTGCAGGGCGTGCCACAAGCCCGTAGCTGCCGCGCCGCTTGCTGGCGGTCTGCTCGCTCGCGGCAGCCGGGGCCGCGAGATCGCCCAGCTGCACGGCACACCGCAGACCTGCCGCACCTGCCACACCGATCCGCATCGGGGTCAGTTTGACGGTCGCGAGCCGGCCGTGGATTGCGTCTCGTGCCACAGCCAGACCGCTTTCGCTGCCGTCACCTTCGATCACGACAAGAGCCGCTTTCCGCTGCAGGGGATCCACCGCGAGGTCGCCTGCGAGAAGTGCCATACGAGACCCGCGGCCGAGCTTCCGGTCGCGTTTGTGGGCGCTCCGACCGCCTGTGGCGCGTGCCACAAGGACGCTCATAAGGGCCAGTTCGAGAGCGACGGGACGTTCAAACGTTGCGGCGACTGCCACACGCCGGTGAAGGGCTTCCGGATCACCGCCTTCAACCACGCAGCGACCCGCTTTGCGCTCGATGGCAAGCACCAGAAGGCCGCGTGCAAGGACTGCCACAAGCGGGTAGTCGGTCCCGGCGGGACGCAGGCGGTTCTGTGGCGGATCGGCGCGATTGACTGCGCTCGCTGTCACGCCAACCCGCACAGCGAGCGGGCGGCCACCGTCGCTCAGCGCGGCGGCGCGGCCGTCGTCGACGGCTCCTGGGCCTGTGCGCGCTGTCACAACACATCGGGGTGGCAGGGGTTCTCGTCCGCTGGGGTCGACTTCGACCACAGCCAGACCGGCGTACCGCTCAGCGGGCACCACGCGACCGCTGCATGCGGCGGCTGCCACCGACCTGACGAACAGCCAGATGGTGTGCCGCGTGACTGCGCGAGCTGCCACGCCGACAGCCACCGCGGCGAGCTGGGCAGCCGCTGCGACGACTGCCACACCAGCTACGGTTGGAAGACGCCGCGGCGCTTCGCCGACCACGATCGCGCCCGCTTGCCGCTCACCGGTGCACACCGGGCCATCGACTGCCGCTCGTGCCATGTCCGTCGCGGCGCCGACGTGTGGCGCGGCACGCCCGCGACCTGCGACGCATGCCACATCTCGACGGCGCTGGCGGTGGCGTCGTTTGACCACCGGCGGATCTCGCCCGGCTGCAACACCTGTCACTCGACCTTCGCCTGGGCGCCCGCCCGAATGAACCACGACGTCTTCTGGCCGCTGGTCGGTGGTCACGCGGTCATCGCCACGCAGTGCAACGGCTGCCACATCGCGTCGTCGTTCGCGGCGGCGACTCGGGCCTGCTCGAGCTGCCACATGTCGCTGGTCGTCAGCGGTCAGACCCACCCGGACCACCAGGCGATGGGTTTCCCGACCACCTGCGAGCGCTGCCACACGCCATTGGGCTGGCATGTCATGAACGCAGGCTGGCACGAAGACGCTTTTCCGATCGACAGCGGCGACCACAAGCGCTACGCAGGGACCTGCCAAAGCTGCCACCCGAGCGGCATGGGACCGGGGCGCTTCGATTGCATCCACTGCCACGACGGCACCCACAGCCAGGCCCAGATGAATGGCGAGCACGATGACGTCGGTGGCTACGTCTGGGACAACCACGCATGCCTCTCTTGTCATCCGAAGGGGTAGATTTGGCACACGAATGCTTGCATGCCGGCTTGGATGACGGCCTGAATGACCGGCTCGATGTCGCGCCCACGGTGAGGGAGCGATGAATCGCAGAGAACCGCAGTCCTGCAGTCGATTCGTCCTGGGCGCTGCTGCGGCCGCGGCTGTGGCGGCCGCCTGGACCGTCGTCGCGGTCGTCGCGGTCGTCGCGGTCGTTTTGCCCGGGTGCGACAGCGCCAGCGCACATGGCCCAGCGACCGAGATGGGCTGCGTCGAGTGCCACCAACAGGACTGGACCGCGACCGCTGACCCTGTGCATCACCAATCTGGATTCGGCTCGGCGTGCGGCACCTGCCACTCCCAGACGGCCTGGCGACCGGCGCCGGGCTATCAGCACACCGCCGTCTTTCCGTTGACGGGGCGGCACGCGGTTCAGACCTGCACGGCATGCCACGCCAGCCCCGGCAAGCTGCCGACCGAGTGCGTCGGCTGCCACCTCGCGCAGTGGCAGGGCACGACGAACCCCAACCACGCCACCAGCGGCATCTCCCAGCAGTGCCAGACCTGCCACACCACCAGCGGCTGGTCGCCGGCTTCTGGAGTGCAGCACACGCAGTTCCCGCTCAGCGGCGAGCACGCCAACATCGCGTGCACCACCTGCCACCCGGCCGGCCCGGGCGCGCCGTTCACCTGCTTTGGCGGCGGCTGCCACGGCAAGGCGCAGATGGACAAAGAACACCTGGGCGAGGTCGGCGGCTACGTCTACGACAGCGCCAAGTGCTACAGCTGTCATCCGGACGGCAAGGAGCACGACTAGTGGTGCGGCCGGCCCAGAAGACGGCGTCGCG
>CALGHC010000683.1 GCA_937915965.1 uncultured Myxococcales bacterium | reverse complement strand
CGGATTCCGCGGCAGCCCCCCCCGCGTGCGGGTGGCATCCCGAGGGTCGGCGCGTGGTCCGGGTCGGGGCCGGGCCGGGGCCGGGCGCCGGAAGCTAGCCGATGTCCGGGTCCTGTTCAACGCCGCCGCCGCCGGCTGTCGCCCACTGCATTGACATGAAAGCACAATGCCCGTGAATTCGAGATCGAACGGCGGCGCCGCACCGCGCCGGAGCTCAGCCCTGGCCGCCGGCGCCCCTCCACGCTATCGTATCGCCCCCCGCGCTGGGCAGCGCAGGCTGTTCGTCGGCCGGCTCGCCATCCCGCCCCGGAGCCGCCATGGCCGAGCCCACGTCTGCATCGCTCGCCGCTTTCTTTGCCGGTCGGTCGGTGGATGCCTGGCGGGTCTTCGGCGCTCAGCCGTCGCTTCGCGCCGGTTTCGACTTCCGCGTTTGGGCCCCAGGGGCACTTCGCGTTCAGGTCGCGGGCGATTTCGATGACTGGCGGGGCACCGATCTCGAGCGCGACGGCGACTGCTGGGCCGGCTACGTCGCCGCAGCCCGCGCCGGCCAGCGCTACAAGCTGAAGATCGAGCAGGCCGACGGCCGCTGGGTCGACCGCACCGACCCCTTTGCGCAGATCACCGAGGCGCAACCGGGCACCGCGGCTGTGCTGCCGGCAGCCCACAGCTACGCATGGACGGACTCCGATTGGCTGGAGCGGCGCGCCGCGATCGACCACCGGGCCGCGCCGATCAGCGTCTACGAGGTCCACCCTGGATCGTGGCGTCGACACCTCGATGGTGGCTTCTACTCCTGGCGCGATCTCGCTGATCCCCTTGTCGATCACGTCACTCGGTTGGGATTTACTCACGTCGAGTTGATGCCCATCGCCGAGTTCCCCTACGCCCCCTCGTGGGGCTACCAGGTCACGGGTTTCTTTGCTCCGACCGCCCGCCACGGCAGCCCTGACGACCTGCGCTACCTCGTCGACCGCCTCCACGCCGCCGGAATCGGTGTGATCGTCGACTGGGTCCCTGGCCACTTCCCGCGCGACGATCACGCCCTCGCCCACTTCGACGGCACGCCCCTGTTCGAGCACCCCGACCCGCGCAAGGGCGCCCACGCCGATTGGGGCACCTTGGTCTTCGACTACGGCCGCCCCGAGGTCAGGAGCTTCCTGATATCGTCGGCCCACTACTGGCTTACCGAGTTCCACATCGACGGGCTGCGCGTCGACGCGGTCGCCTCGATGATCTACCTCGACTACAGCCGCTCTCCTGGCGAATGGGTGCCGAACTTCCTGGGCACCAACGTCCACCTCGAAGCCATCGGCTTCCTGCAGGAGCTCAACCGTTCGATCCACGCCGCCGTCCCTGGCGCCTTGACCATGGCCGAGGAGTCGACCTCCTTTGCCGGTGTCACCGGTACCCTGCCGCCCTGGCACGAGGGCGGCGTCCTCGACCACGACGCCGGTCTGGGTTTCGACTTTAAGTGGAACATGGGCTGGATGAACGACACGCTGCGCTACTTCGGGCGCGATCCTGTCCACCGCAAACACCACCACGACGAGATGACGTTTGCCGCCTGGTACGCCTTCGACGAGGCGTTTGTGCTGCCGCTGAGCCACGACGAGGTTGTGCACGGCAAGGGAGCCCTGGTTCGCAAGGTCGGCGGCCATTGGGAGCACGGCCTCGCGCAGCTGCGCGCGTTGCTTGGCTGGCAGTGGCTGTTCCCCGGCAAGAAGTTGCTCTTTCAAGGCAACGAGTTTGGTCAGACGACAGAGTGGGACTTCGACCACGAGCTGCCCTGGGCCGAGGCCGCCGAACCGATCCGCGGCGGGCTCATGCGCTGGGTCACCGACCTCAACGCCGCCTACCGCGAGCTGCCGTCCTTGCACCTGGGTGATTGCCAGCGCGACGGCTTCATCTGGGTCGACCACGAGGATCGCGACCGCTCGATCCTGTCGTGGCTTCGCATGGGCGGCGAGCGCGACCTCGCCGTCGTCTGCAGCTTCACACCCACCCGTCACGTCGGCTTCCTCTTGCACCTGCCGGGGCCCGGTCCCTGGCGCGTGGTCCTCGACAGCGATCGGGACATCTACGGCGGCTTCAACGACAAGCCCCTCGGTGCGCTCGAAACCATCGATCTCGGCGGCAGCCCCGCGGTGCGCTTCGACCTCGCCGGCTATTCGGTCATGCTCCTGGAGCGCGCCGGATGATCACCGCGAGGGCCGACATCGCGCTGGGCTGGGTGCCCGGCGAGGGCGTCTTCAGGCTCCTCGCCCCCACCGCGGTCGCCGTCGACCTGGTGATGCGGGACCACCCCGACGGTCCGCATCAGCACAGCCGCGGCATGACACGGGCGGTTGACGCGGCCGGTGTGTGGCAGGTCCACGAGGCCGCTCCGCTGCGCTACTACCGGTATCTCGTTCATTTCGCCGATCGCAGCGTCGAGATCGCCGATCCGCGCGCGCGGGCCATCGCTCGCTGCCATGTGGCCGGTCAGCCCACATGGGCGGTCGCGGTCGAGACGCCTTTTGATTGGGATGGTGACGTCCGGCCCGGGCTGCGCATCGACGACGCGATCATCTACGAGGCGCACGTGCGCGACCTCAGCCGTCACCCGAGCGCCGGCGTGCTGGCCCCAGGCACGTTTGCCGGCATGGTCGAGAGTCACCCGGCGGCGGCGGGCGGGCTGCCGTACCTGGCTCGACTGGGTGTCAACGCGCTTGAGCTGCTGCCAGTGGCGGCGTCCACCTGGCTCGAACGCGGCCGGACGAATCACTGGGGCTACATGCCCAGCTTCTTCTTCGCGGTCGAGCCGCGCTTCGGTCTGCGCGGTGCCGACCCGAGTCCGGGCGCGTGGCTCTGCGTCGACGCGGACGGTTCGTTCCACGACCCGACCATCGAGCTCAAGGCGGCGATCCGCGCGCTGCACCGGCAGGGCATCGCGGTCGTAATCGACGTCGTCTACAACCACGTGTCGGTCGACGATGCCAACCCGCTGCTGCTGCTGGATCCGGGGACCTGGTTCCACCGCGACGGCGCCGGCGCGCTGCGCTCGCGCTCGGGATGCGGCAACGACCTCGACACCGCCGACGCCGACATGCGGCGTCTGGTCGTCGACGCCGTGGGATATTGGCTCGACGAGCTGCACGTCGACGGTTTTCGCTTCGATCTCGCAGAGCTGATCGACGACGCCTGCCTCGCCGAGATCGCCGCCACCTGCCGTGCCCGCTATCCAGACGTGATCTTGATCGCCGAGCCGTGGAGTCTGGGGGGCTATCGTCCCGGTGAGATCGCGACGCTCGGGTTCACCGTCTGGAACGATCGCTTCCGCAACGCCGTCAAGGGGCGACCCGGCGTGCGCGGTCTGGGTTTCGCCTTTGGCCGCGACGACGGCGACGCGGATACGCCGACCCTCGCGGCCTTGCTCGGCGGCAGCATGCCCGGTGGCGACAGCCGCTGGCTTGAGCCGCCCGCGGCGCTGGCCTACCTCTCCTGTCACGATGACCTGACGTTCGGCGACTTTGTCCGCATCGCCCTGGGCGAGTTCATCGAGGGATTGCCTGTCGAACGGGCAGACATGGTGGCCGTGCGTGGTCGGGCGCTCGCCGTGCATCGGCTGGCCGCGCTGGCGCTGCTGGCCACACGCGGCCCGGTCATGGTCGCCAGCGGCCAGGAGTGGGGGCGCACAAAGGTCGCCCTTCGCGCCGGTGCGCTGCGCGGCGCTATCTGTCACAACAGCTTCGACCGCGACGACGAGACCAATTACCTCGACTATGGCGATCGTGCGGCCAACCCTGCGCTCGTCGCGTGGTACGGACAGCTCATCGAGCTGCGCAAGCGCTGGCTTCTCCCTGCGTTCGCTGCCGGTGCGATGCCGCGGTTCTTCGTGGGTTCGGCGCCGCGGTCGCTGGGCTACCTGCTCGACGGCGACGACGGCCCGATCGCGGTCCTGTTCAACGCCGATCCCTGTCCCGCCCTGTTTGACCTGCCTGCAGGACGCTGGCGTTGCCTCCTGGGCGCCGTCCGCTTCCAGGCCCGCGACGGCGCTGGCGACGGCGACGGCGATGGCGACGGCGATGGCGATGGCGCGGGCGCTGGCGATGGTGAACTCCTCCAGGTCGGACTCGCACCTGCGGTCGGCGCGATCCTGATGCGACCTCGCTGAGGTCACCACACCGTGACGCCGCGTTGGTCTTTGGTGATGCCTTGCGAGCGACCCCTTCAAATTGCGCGGAACAGGCGGTACAAGGGCCGGCCCGCACCGCAAAGCGATCGCAAGCGGAGGATCAGGAACCATGAAAAACACGCCCCAGTTGCGAACGTCCCGTCTCGTCTGCACGCTCGTCTGCTTCGCCGCTGCCACCGCTCTGGCCGGCTGCAACGCGACGCTTGGCTCGTATCTGCACGCAGAGGGCACCTCCTACGAGAGCGCTTGCAGCAAGCGCCACGACGCCTACGTCGGCGAGCGCGACGGCAAGCGCTATTTCCCCGCGAAGTTCTTCGTGCACGCGTGGCCGGGCGGCTTCCCGCAGGGCCAGCTCATGGACGAGAGCCGACTGGTCGACGGGTTGCGCAGCGGCGAGGCAAAGCGGCTCATGATCCTCGCCGGCGGCGGCTTGGGGAAGACCCGTCTGGCGGAGTCAATCTCGGCGCAGACCTGCGGCGAGCTGCCGATCTTCACGGTCGACCTGCATCGCGACACCGCTGAACGGACCTTGGCCAAGGACGGTCCCAACCCGATCCTTGAGCACCTCGCCGTCGCGGTGGGTGTCGCCGACGATGCGCCGGAGCGCCGCCATTTCGAGGAGCTGCTGTCCACTCAGCGCTGGCTGCTGGTCGCAGATTCCTTCGAGGAGACGACCCTCGATCGCCGCACGGGCGTTCGTGACGCCCTTGTCCAGATGGTCGAGCGCTACGGCAAGACCATGCAGATCGTTGTGCTGGTCCGTCCGCCGGTGCTTCGAGAGCGCTACGGCCTCGACGCCTTCGACGCGGTCGTGCAGATCCCGCCTCTCGACTGCGATCGAGTCGACGCCGTTGCGCGCAATCAGCTGGAGAACGACGAGGACAAGCGCGGCTTTGACGCGTGGGTCAAGCACTTCGGCTTCGACGCCGAGGGACGCTTCGGCTTCTCCTGCATCCGTCCCTATCTGGCGAGCTACCGCGACGTCGCGGTGCTGACGACGCTCTACCGCGACACCCAGAAGGAGGGCGTCGCGCCGATCAGCCATGCCGCTGCGTACGAGCACCTCGTCGCCGCGCGCCTCAAGAAGGAGCTCGCCCACCTCAACTGGACGGAGCGCGAGGCGCTCGACATGGTCGATCGCATGGTCCGTGTGCTCGGCGAGAGCGGCGGATTCGAGCACATGCGCTTCACGCTGGAGGGCTGCGCTCAGGCCATCGAGCCCCAGTATGGCATCGCCGCCGTCGACGCCGGCGTCGCCGGCAACGCGGTCGAACGCCGATCTGCGGTCTGCGAGAAGGTCCTGCAATCTGCCGTCTTCGCCAAGGAGGGCGACGCCGTCGGCGCGGCTGGCGCCTGGACGTTCAGCGACCCCAAACTCGCCGGCCTGTTCCTCGCGCGTTGGTTGAACGCGCAGCTGGCGAGCGACCCATCCGGCGACTGCGAGGCCCTCGCGAACAACGCCATGATGCTCAAGTCGGCACCGGTGGTGCGCTTCCTCTCCGGCCAGGCGTTTGGCCAACGGTGCATGGCGCCGCTGCTGCGTGAGCTGTGCAAGGCGAGTGGCGGCGAGAAGGCGCTGCACATCGAAGCCGTTATCGAGGGCGCGCCGACGGGCAAGATGCGATTCCAGGTCGTCCAGGAAGCGCGCGCTTGGGAGGCCAACAACGGCAACACGGCTTGCACTGTCGGCGCCCTGGATATCATCGAAAGAACAGTCGGCCTGTAGGCGCCGCAGCCGCCGCCGCGACGCATGGTGGGCTGCCGCGGGCGCAATTGGCGGATGGCCCTCGGCGCTGTAGCATTGCCGCCCAGACCGACCCCGGGGCGGAGCTGCCCGGCGCACCCCTTTGCGCGCCGCGACGCCGCCTCGGCGCGCCAGGCGCCGCTCATCGGCGGCGTGACGCGCAGGAGAGACCACCGATGCACCAACGCACTGCCCGTTCTTGCCCGCTTCCTCCCTGTCGCTCGCTTGGCTCGCTTGGCTCGCTCGGCCCGCTCGGCTCGCTCGGCCCGCTCGGCTCGCTCGGCCCGCTCGGCTCGCTCGACTCGCGCGGCTCGCTCGACTCGCGCGGCTTGGTCGGCCTGGTCGGCCTGGTCGGCCTGGTCGGCATCGTCCTGGTGACCGCGTCGGCGTGTGGTCCCGCGAACCTCCAGGCCTGGCTCGGCGCCCAGGAGGGCGGCACCTACGTCGCAAGCTGCTCCAAGAGCGCAGCCGACGATCGCTCCGCGCGCGCCGATCTGCGCTACAACCCGCCGACCTTGCTAGTCGAGAAGTGGCCCGAGGCGCTCGCTGGCGGCGACGAGGCTGTGCTGACTGAGGCCGAGCTGATCACCGGCCTCGCCGCGGGTCGGGCGAAGATGGTCCTGATCACCGCGCGCGGCGGGGTGGGCAAGAGCACCCTGGCCGTCGCGATCTCCGCGCAGACCTGCGCGATGACTCCGACCTTCCTCATCGATCTCAGGGTCGCCGTCGCTGGCACCTTCGATCGCGTCCCGCGCGGCGCCAACGCGATCCTCAATGCGATTGAGCACCAGCTTGGCCTGGGCGGCGACGCCGACGCGGCGGCTGCCCTCGCCCAACAGCTTGAGACCCAGCGATTCGTGTTGCTGCTCGATTCTCTCGACGAGGTGCCGTTCGCGCTGCGGGCGGCCGTGGTCGAACACATCGACGGCTTCCGCAGCCGCTTCGCCAAGCAGGGCGTGGTCGTGGTCCTGGCCCGCCCGGCCATCTACAGCGACGACTATGGCCTCCAAGGCGTCGACGCACGCCTCGAGATGCCGCCTCTGACCTGCAGTCGAGCGCGAGCGACGTTGGCGTGGACGAGCGCAGACGACGCTGTTCGCGGACAGGCGGCGGCGTTCGTCAAGACCTACCATCTCGACCGCCAGAGCGTCGTACGGTCGCAGTGCTACTACCCATACCTGGCTGCGTACCGGGATATCCAGGTCGTGCTGGGCCTCCTCGCCAAGCTCGATCCGCCCAGCGAGGTGGGTGGCTTGCAGTCGAACCTGTCGACGGTGCACGAGGCGATCGTCGCCGAGCGTCTGCGCAAGGAGCTCGACGTGCTCGAGTGGACCCAGCCGCAGGTGCTCAAGGCCGTCGACCAGATGGTCGCGGTTGGCGGTCGCAAGAACGAGGAATGGAACCTGGAGTTCAGCGTCGAACGTTGCCTGCTGAGCGTAGCGGCGCGCACCAACAGCGAGGTTCAGCAGCGGCAGATCTGCGAGAAGATCCTCCAGTCCGCGCTCTTTGAGCGAATCACAGGCAGCCAGCTGTGGCGGTTCGGCCACCGTACAGTCTCCGATCTGTTCCTGGCTCGCTGGGTCGACCGCGAGCTGGCGGCCCGCAACGGCGACTGCGCTGTGGTCACCGAGCGTGATGATCTGCTTGGCTCCAAGGACGTCGCCGGCTATCTCCTCGGTCAGCCCCGGGGGCGTGCGTGCGCGCGCGAGGTGGTCCAGGGGCTGTGCAAGGCCGCCAACGGCGAGTCGCGACCCAACGACGTTGAGTTGCTCTACGTCGGCATGCCGCTGGGCAAAGAGCGCGCAGCGCTCGTCGCAGCAGCCGTCGCGGCCGAGAAGGCCGCAGGGCCGCAAGCCAACGCCTGCGTGCTGGCGACTCTGGCTGCGCTGTAGTCGGCCAATCGGAAGATAGTCGGCCAATCGGAAGATCGCCTTCTGGGCGCCGGTCCATGTACTCGAATTGCCTCGATGAAGAGTCGCCGGCGCTTTACGCCGCGCATGCTGGATGCTAGCTTCGCCGCGGTCATTCTTTAGATGCTTGGCGCGCTGCTTTCACGCGCGCGCCCGACCGTGAAACGCTGCCTGCGACGAGACCCGCTCGATCAGGCGAACCGCCGACAGACGAGTCGTACAGATGTCCGTATACCCACACGTTCAATGTCACGCTCCATCCGCCTGGCTCCGCGCCGCCACGACCGCGCTGGTCGTCCTGGCCGGCTTGGGCCTCGGTGGCGAGCTCAGCGCCCAGGAACAGCCGGCCGCGAAGGCCAGCGACGCCAAGGACTGCCCGCCGTGGATCTGCAAAGGTGGCGCGGCAGGCGGCATCGGCGCGGCCACCGGCCAGCCCGGCGCGAAGCCATCACAGCCCGGCGCGAAGCCACCAAATGCAGGCAAATCGCCCGCTGGCGCCGCCCCTGCGGCCACCGCCCCTGCGGCAACCGCGACGAAGGGCGCGTCGGTCGCCGACAAGAAGCCCGCCAAGGAGAAGAGCTACCGCTTCATCGAGGGCGAGCTCGCCAACGTTGGGGCGACCGGTCTCACACCGTGGCAGAACCGCTTCGGTGTCGTCGCAGGTTTCGACCGCATCGGTGACATCTACTACGCAATGGTTCGTCCCGAGATCAACTACACCCGGGAGGTGTACGAGCGCGACCTCACAATGAGTTTCGCCGTGCCGTTGCGCCTCGAAGTCTTCGACACCCGCCCGGAGGGCAAGTGGAACAACGCTGGCACCTTCCGCGAGAAGGACTGGGACGAGGTCAGCGACTACAGCCAGGTGCTGCGTTACATCAACTACGGCGGCAAGGAAGAGCACTTCTATCTGGACATCAACCAGTTCAAGGCGAGCTCGATCGGTCACGGCCTCAACGTCCGGCGCTACAACCCCAACCTCAACGTCAACACCCGCCGGGTCAGCGCTCAGCTCGACGCCTTCACCGACTACATCGGCTTTGAGACCTACATCAACGACATCACCGGCCCCAACGTGCTGGGGACGCTGGTCTTTCTCAAGCCACTGTCGTTCATCAACCGCAAGAACTACTTCCTGCGGTCCTTCTCGGTTGGCGCCACCTTCGCCGCGGACACCAACGCGCCCCTGCGCAACCGGCTGGACTCCGAGGACCTGGACAAGGACGGGCGCCGCGAGAACGAGATCCAGATCGACCAGGACACTTTCCAGCCGGTCTACGAGAAGAGCGCCGTCATCGCCTACGGCGGCGACCTTGAGTTCAAGCTCGTCGACACCCGCCAGGTCGATTGGAAGATGTACTTCGACTACAGCTTTCTGGAGACCGGCGTCCCGACCGACTGTGATCCGAACGGCACCAGCGACGAAGACCAGGCGCGCTGCCACGTCGACAACCTGACCTGGCGCGACATCCCGACGCAGGCGATCCGCTCGTCCGGCCTGACCTGGGGCAACCTCCTGCGCCTCAACTTGAGCCAGGACCCGGTCCACGCTCTGCGCATCCGGTTCGAGCTGCGTCGCTACGACCACAACTACCTGCCGAGCTATTTCGACACCCTCTACGAGATCCAGCGGATGCAGTACTTCGCCGGCCTCAACACCGCCAAGCTCAGCAGCAGCCAGCTCGCCAACGCCACCAAGCTGCAGGCCGTGCTCGGGCGTGATCCCAACGGACCGACGGTCAACGGCCTGTACTTCGAGGCGAGCTGGAAGGTCAGCCATTACATCGCCCTGGCTGTCGCGATGGAGGTCAATGATCAGACTCCGGACAACAACATGTTCGTCCACCTCGAGACGCCCCACCTGGGCAACTGGCAGTTCCTCGCCACCTACCACCACCGCAACGTCGACACCGTCGCTGAGCTCTTCAATCTCAGCCTGGGCGACAGCGACGTCTTTATCATGAAGGCACGCTGGGGGTTGGGTGACGCCTTGCACGTCAACATGGAGGCGATCACGCCGTTCGGCCTGAACAGCAACGGCCTGTTCGCCAACACCGTGACCTTCAACATCAACGCCGAGATCGGTTTCTCGTATGGGAGCAGGAAATGATCGACGCCATGCGCACAGGCGGACGGTTTGCGGCTGTCGGCGTCCTCGCCGCGGTCTGGCTAGCGGGCTGCGGGATGATCGAGTCGGCCGCCGAGATCGAGGTCGGCAAGGGCCAGCTGCCCAAGGTCGAGCAGACGATCGACTGGCCGGATATCGACGAGATGACGGGTTCGGTCCTCTCCGAGCGCGTCGAGAGCAGCAAGAAGGGCGAGCTCAGCCTGCCTGGGCTACCGACCTCTCTGAAGGCGGGCACGCTGGCGCACGTTCAGGGGCTGTTGTCGCTCGCCGGCGACTGCCGCCGCGAGTTCTTGCAGGAGTCCATGGGCGAGGGCGGCGATCAGGCGGTCAGCAACCTCAAGGTGCAGGTCACCAACTGCACGGGTGATGACCGCTGTGTCTTCTTGTGTGACGCGTTCCGTGGCATCGAGCTCGAGGCCAGCGTCGAGCTGCTGCTGCTCGACGAGGCCAAGGCGAAGAACCTCAAGAAGAGCCTCTCGTCTGCGACGCCCGAGGCTCTCACGCAGGTGCGTCTGCAGTTCTTTGCGCTCGAACTGTACCAAAACGACAACAACGGCGAGCGCGAGATCATCACGAGCCGCTTTGACGACTTCGACCTCGTCTTGAGCAACGCGGATGGTGACGAGGTCTCGATCGTCGAGCGCAAGTACCTGGAGTTGATCAGCGAAGAGAC
The DNA here is from genome assembly GCA_937915965.1 of uncultured Myxococcales bacterium. Classification (GTDB taxonomy): domain Bacteria; phylum Myxococcota_A; class UBA9042; order UBA9042; family UBA9042; genus CALGHC01. Next base: position 3,463 of record CALGHC010000683.1, on the reverse strand, counting down.
TCCTCAGCGGTTCGAGATCCCCGCCGACAGCGCGGTGCTCGCCAAGCTGAAGAACGAGGTCCTCGGCGGCGTGCGCACGTCGTTCCGAATCGGCGTGCGGGCGCGAGTGGCGCAGCCGGATCTCTACGACCTGAAGTTCGACGGCGCTGGTGTGCGGTTCGTGGTGCAGCCTGAGGTCGTGATCAGCGCGCTGGAGATCGTCAAGTCCCTGTAGCGCACACGCGCGGTGGTCGGACCCATGCGGGTCTGGCGCGGGGCACACGGGATGGCGGAGGATCGGAAGATGAACGGTACGGATGCGCACAAGGCGAAGCAAACGGAAGCGACGACAGCGGCCGCGCGGCTGGCTCGGCTGATTCGGCCGGTTCGACTCGACCAGCTGCGGTCGCTGATCCTGGTCGGGGCCGTTGTTTCGGTCGCGGGATGCGAGGGCTACTTCACGACCGGTGGCGACGTGGCCGGCGGCGACACGGCCAGCGCTGGCGATGTCGGGCTCTTCCGCGGGGCCGAGGTTGGCGAGTCGTGCACAGAGACGACCGAGTGCCGCAAGGGCCTGGTCTGCGACGCCGGCTCCTGCAAGCCCTCCGGCGCTGGCCTCGAGAACGACGCTTGCATCCTGAGCGCCGAGTGCGGCAAGGACCTGCACTGCGGCTTCCTGGGATTCTGCGTGCCGTCCTACATCGCGGCCGATCACAAAGGCGACGACGTCGACCCGAACGCCGGCAAGGACGGTGCCCAGTGCACCTCGGCGAGCGACTGCGAGACCGGCCTGGTCTGCGAGCTCGCCGGTTTCTCCGGGTTCTGCCGCGCGCCGAACGAGGGTGCGGGGTCGCTGTACGCGGCTTGCGAAGGGACCCTGGACTGCATGGCGGGCCTCACCTGCGGCGCCGATTCGGCCGACGCGGCCAAGCGCTGCGTGCCAGGCAGCATCACGCTCAACCCCGACCTCTTTCCTGGTGTCGCTTGCCCGGAGAACGAAGAGGCCGGGATGTCGTTCGGTGTGCGCATGGTGGTGCCGCGCGAGGGCGTCAAGCAGGACTTCTACTCGCTGCCCTTCCCCAACGATCTGCGCACGACCAAGGACGGCCACGTCGACCTCTCCAGCCATCCGCGGCCTGGCCCCGGCCTCATCGGTCTCGATCCGATGGACACGCTCTACAAGCAGATCGGCGCCGAGATGACCGGGTTCAGCAACGAGCCGACCGTCTACCTGCGGTTCACGCGGCCGCTGAAGGAAGACAGCCTGCAAAGCAGCGGCGAGAAGCAGTCGATCTTCTTCGTCGACCTCGACACAGGCACCGCCGTCGATTTCGACTTCGCCTTCAAGGCCGATCGCAACAAATACATCTGCGGCAACTGGCTCGCCGTTCACCCGTGGTGGTCGCGTCCGCTCGCCTTCGGCCACACGTTCGCGGTCTACGTGACCACCAAGGTTCGCGCCGATCTCGGCGAGGACGCGGCCGGCGTCGACGAGGTGCCCGAGCATCTCGATGACGCGGCTGCGCTGCTCGGTCTTGAGTCGTCCGACGACCCTGCCGTTCAGGCGGCGGCAAAGAAGTACGACAAGCTGCGGACCTATCTCAAGGCCAAGTCGATCAAGACCTCCGACGTGATCGGAGCCGCGGTCTTTACCGCTCAGGATCCGACCCGGATCATGAAGGAGTTCCGCGCGGTCGCACACGCCGCCAAGGCGCCAGCCATCGTCCCGGGCTCGGTAGTCGTCTGTGACGGCAAGACGAAGTCACCGTGCTCTCCCAGTCAGTGGGATCCCAAGGCTGCCTTCGACGCCTCGCGAGACTGCCCCAAGGACGTGTCGCCGGACTTCCACGAGATCCACATGCTCGTCAGCCTGCCGATCTACCAAAACGGCAAGGGCCCCTACCTCTTCAATGAGGCTGGCAATCTGTCGACGACTGACGGCGACATCGCCCTGGACAAGAACGGCAAGCCGGTGGTCAAGAGCACCCTGCCGGTCTGTTTCGGGCTGTCGATCCCCAAGGTGGCTCGGCCCGCAGCCGGTTGGCCGGTGGTCGTCTATGGCCACGGCACTGGCGGCTCGTTCCGCAGCGGCATCTCGCAGATCGGCAAGGCGATGGCCCAGCTGAAGCATGACCAGGCCAAGGTGCCGACCGTCGTCCTGGGAATCGACGGCGCGATGCACGGCCAGCGGCAGTACGCCGGCCGCTCCGACGCAGAGATCATCGGCGCCCTGAAGAAGTACGGCCTGCTCGATCCGGGCCCCCTCTTCTACGCTTTCGCCAATCCCAAGGCGGCCAAGGGCAACGTCTACCAGGGAGCGGCGGACAACTTCGCCATCGTGCGCTGGGCCAAGTCCCTCAACCTCAAGGTCACCGGGGTCGCCGACAACCTCAAGTTCGACAAGACCCGGCTGACGTACATGGGACATAGCCAGGGTGGCACGACCGGCCCGATCTTTGCGCCCTACGAGGACGATCTGCAGGGCGCCGTCTTCTCGGGCGCCGGCGGCAGCCTCGTCTACTCGCTGCTCAACAAGAAGTCGCCCCAGGACGCGACGACCGGTGTGAAGCTGGCGCTGCTTGAGCTGGAGATCGACGAGTGGCATCCGGTGCTGGCGCTGCTGCAGTTCTATTTCGATGAGGTCGATCCGCTGACCTACGGAGCGTTGCTGTACAAGAACCCGGTCGGCAAGCCGCTCCATGTGCTGCACACCTTTGGCCAGGGCGACACCTACACGCCGCCCGAAACCAGCCGCGTGTTTGCCGCGTCGACCTACGGTGATCTCGCCTTGCCCGCTCCGCTGCCGAACTGGTTCGACCCCATCGACGACCTCGGCATGACCACCAAGAAGCTGCCTTTGAGCGTCAACGTCAACGGCGTGACCGGCGTGACAGTGCAGCACATCAACGACACCAAGAATTCGACGAACGGCAAGGCGTACGATGGCCATTTTGTGATCTTCCGCGACAAGACCTGCAATGCGGAGTTCATCTCGTTCATGGCCTCGATGATCGCTACGGGCAAGCCAACAGTGGCCAACTAGCCGGGGCCTGGCCGTCGGGCTGGCCGCGTCCCCGCGCGGCTTGGTTGCTGCCCTACACTGGCGCTCTCTGGTGATCGGCGGCATTTTCGACTACACAAGAGGCGCCTCGTTCGGTACTGCCCGTGGGCGGTTGCAGCACCGGCGACGCGGCTGAGTTGCCATCGGCGCGCCGGCGGTGACGAGTTGGCCCATGGCTGTCGGGGTGTGGCGCTGCGGCGCGAGCGGCCCCTGCGGAGCGACGATGAAGGGGGTGCTGCAGCGCCTGTTCGCCCTGAGTCGCGACGATCGTCGTGTGCTTTGGCAACTCGCGCCGCTCTTCGCCCTGACCACCGCGTCGAACGTCATCGTCGCCAGCTTCACGAAAGCGCTCTTCCTGTCGGCCAACGACTTCTCTGTGCTGCCGTGGATGTTCCTGGGGTCGTCGGCGTTTACAGCCGTCGT
>CALGHC010000682.1 GCA_937915965.1 uncultured Myxococcales bacterium | reverse complement strand
CCCTCTTGCTGGTTTTGTCGCGCGGGCCGGCTCGACCTGCTTCGTGCTACCCGCCCTGGGCCACGCTTCACGGCTTCCCAGGCTCAGCGGACCGACTCGAACGCCTTGGACGCGAGCTTGCCGCCGGCGGCTTGCACGCGGTAGCCCGCCCCAGCGGCGATGGTCTGCACGATCACGTCGCCCTTGGCGTAGCGCAGACCGGCAAAGTCGTCGTCGTCGGCGCCCCCCCACGGGTCCTGGGTGACCCAGACGCTGCCGCCTCCCAGTCGCTTGTTGGCGAGCCAGCGCGCCACTGTGTCGTCTTTGGGGAAGCCGACGTAGCCGTCATTGATACCGATGATCGCGTTGCGACTGCGGCCATCGGCCGGCGCAACGGCGGCGACGTAGCCGGCGTTCGAGCTGGTGTGGCTGCCGTGGTGGTGGATGTGGGTGACGTCGACGCCGAGCTTCTGCCACAGCCACGCGCCGGCGCGGGCGACGACCAGGGATTCGACGTCTGGCGATCCCTTGCCGCCGCCGGTCAGGTCGCCTCCCAGCTGGTAGCGAAAGTCGCCATGTTGCACGGACGCGACCACGCTGCGGGCGTTCTCGTGGTCGCCATCGTCGTGGCCAAAGGGGGCCATCGCCTCGACCTCCGTGCCGTCGCCGATGTGCGCAGATGCACCGACAAGCAGCATCCGGGCGCCGCTGCCCAGCCCGATCCAGCTTGCCTCGCCGTCGCCATCGTCACCGGGGTCGGCCAGATCGCCGACCATCAAGCCCGGACAGCCGGACGCGGGTCGATGAGCCTGGGCGGCCGGATCGCCGCAATCGGCCTTGGCGCTGGTCTTGGCCACGCACAGCGGCCGGTCGAGCGCGGCCAACGGGCCCTGCAGGGCCGCGCAGACCTCGCCCCAGTCGCCCTCGCTGACGCCGTCGCCGAGATCGACCAGGCCGCGGTGGACAATCCCGTGCACGATCGTGAGGGGCTCTTTGCTGGTGGTGATCAGGTCATCGAAGCCGCCGATGTGATCGACGTGAAAGTGGGTGAGGATGACCCACTCGACCTGCAGGGGCGTTCGCGCCGGATAGCCGCGGGCGGGGGTCAGCTCGACCGTGTTGAGGTGCTTGATCGCCGCGCGCAGGTCGTCGTCGTGCGAGTCGTTGCCGACGTCGACCACCACGATGGTGCCGTCCGGTCCGACCACGAGCCCTGCCTCGCCGGTGATGCCGGCCATGCCCGAGAGGGCCATCTGGACGATCATCAGCTCGCCCAGCTGCGGGCGCATGCGCTGGGTGGGTTCGGGTCCCGGGTCGAACGCTGCAGCGGCGCCGTCGCCGCTGGCCGTTTCGGCGGCGAGCGCGTCATCGTCGCCGGCCGTCTCCCCGCCGGCCGTCTCCGTGCCGGCTGTTTCCTCGCCGGCGGTATCGTGGCCCGCCGCCGTTCCGGCGTCGAGTTGCGACCCTGGCGGCGGGTCCTTGCCACAGGTCGCCAGGAGCGCGACTGTCGCGACGGCGGCGACGGCTGCGACGGCCGCGAGTGGCGGTCGAGTGGCCATCGGCGCCTCCAGGGCATCCGCGCGCACAGCGGCGCGGTCGTGCCATCTTAGCCCAAGATGCGGGCCTTGCGGTCGGCTGATCTGCTACGGTCCGGTCCGTCCCCGTCCCCGTCCCCGTCCCCGTCCCCGTTCCCGTTTCCGTCCCTCCGGCCGAGCCGAACACACGATGCCCGACCTCGACACCACCGCCACCGCCGCCACGCTCGCCGCCACGCCGATGCTTGCCCGCGTCGAGGCCCTGCAGTGTCGGGTGATGTACCAGTGCAACAACCGCTGCTGGTTCTGCCTCGATCGCAGCGAGGTCGACGGCGACTTTCACGGTGGGCCGCGCTTCGTTCCACGCGCTCACATCGAGCGCCTGCTCGGCGAGCGCCGGGCGCACGTCGACAGCGTGGTGTTCACCCACGGCGAGCCGACGCTGCACCCGGAGCTGATTGACTTTGTCGGCAAGGCCCGCGCCCTTGGCTACCGCCGAATTGGCCTCGTCAGCAACGGGCGTCGCCTCGCCGACCCCGCCTATGCCCGCGAGCTGCTCGACGCCGGCCTCAACGACGTCGTCCTGTCGATCCACGGCGACAGCCCAGAGAGCCACGACGCCGCCGTCGGCCGCCGCGCCTTCCACCAGACGATCGAGGCCCTGCGCATCCTCGCGATCGCGCGTCGCGAGCGCCCCCTGCGCCTGCACACGTCGACCGTGGTCAGCCACCTCAACATCGATCGAATCGGCGAGATCGTCTTGTTCCTCCTTGGATTCGAGATCGACACCGCCGTTCTCAACGTCGTTCGGCCGACGGGGCACGCCGCCCGCTACTTTGACCGGGTCGTGCCGCGCTATCGCGACGTGGTCGCCGCGCTCGGCGGGCTGCACGGCCTCGACGCCGGCGCCCGCCATCGGGTCGCTGTCGAGGACATTCCGCCCTGCGTCGGTCGACCGATCGGCCCGTTTCTCGGTGTGCTCGAGGCCTGGCACATTGACCGGGTCGCAGAGAGCCCCGAGGCGAGCGACGCGGCGCACCACCCACAGAACGCCGACACCCTCGGCGCCATCGATGTCGGCGTCGGCGACGGCAACCTCGTCAAGCGCGAGTCGTGCCAGCGCTGCGTGCACGACGCCGGCTGTTGGGGCGTGTGGGATCGCTACGTCGCCGAATACGGCTGGGACGAGTTCGTGCCGATCACTGTGGTGGACGGTTTCGACGCCAGCACTTCGCCGTTTCGTCATCGGATCTTGCAGGCGGTGCCGGTCGCCGCTTTCGCCTCGTGGCTGGAGAGCCGCGGCACCGGCGGGTGGTGCATGGACGGCGTCGTGCTTGACGAGCTGCGTGGTAAGGCGCTCTTCGGCCTCAAAGACTCGCAGGGCAGGCGATTCCGCCTTGGCTTGGAGCTGCGCGACGAGGCCCGGCCCGCGTTCCGGCGCACAGCCGTGTTCAACGTCTTCTATCAAGACCGCGACGAGCTCAGCGCCGACGAGGCCACGCTCATCGACGGCCTGTGCGCCTGGATCGAGGCGCGTGAGGCCGCCGGCTGCTGACCCCGCGGCGATCTCGCGGCGATCTCGCGGCGATCTCGCGGTTCACTTGTCACGTTCTT
>CALGHC010000681.1 GCA_937915965.1 uncultured Myxococcales bacterium | reverse complement strand
GACGGCCACAAGCGGCGCCGACCCGGAGCCAGGTGCGTACGGGACCGTATGCCCGTCCGGACCGCCGTCCGCTCGCCTCGCCGCCAGCGGCATGCCACCCATCATCCGCGTTACGAGCGCGCCGAGGTGTCCGCTATGCGCTTCCTTGCCGGAGACGACATCGTCCGCGTCTGCACCCGCTGCTTCCAGCCGTCTGACGATCGCCTCGAACTTCCTACGCAGATCATGTGCGTCGCTCGGCCGGTCGTCGGGCTGCTTGGCCAGCGTGGCCAACAGCAAGGTCGCGAACTCGTCGTCGATTGAGCGTCCAGCGACCTCGCGCGGGTCCGGTGGCGGCGTGCCCGCGTGCGCGTAGAGCAGCGAGAGCGGCGATGGGTCGTCAAAAGGCAGGCGACCGGTCACGGCACGGAAGATGACAATCGCGAGGGCGTACAGATCGCTGCGGCCATCGAGCGGATCGGATCGGCACTGCTCTGGGCTCATGTATGCGGGCGTACCGAGCATCGCGCCATCGAGGGTGAGGTTCGAGTCCGGCGTCTGCGTACAACCAAAATCGAGCACCTTGACCACAGGCTCGTCGCTGCCGGTGACGTGCGCCAGCATGATATTCGCCGGCTTCAGGTCGCGGTGCACCAGACCTGCGGCGTGCGCCTCGCCCAGACTCTGCAGCACTGGGATTGCCACGGCCGCGGCCTGGCGCTCGCTCATGCAACGGCCCTGCTCTTCCAATCGCGTGAGCAGCTGCTCAAGGGTAGGCCCGCGCAGCAGCTCCATGACCAGGAAGAGGGGACCGCCGTCGGCCCGGCCCACGTCGAAGACGCGCACCGTGTTCGGATGACTCAGCCGGGCTGTGATACGAGCCTCGCGCAGAAAACGCTCCGAGGCCTGGCTGTCGGCGGGCGACTCCTCAAGCGAGAGCATCTTGATGGCGACAGCCTGCTCAGTACCGAGGTGCTCGCCAGCGTAGACCGCGCCGAAGCCGCCGCGTCCCAGCACGCCGGTGATCCGGTAGCGACCGGCGATCTCCTCGCCCTCGGTGTAGGACAGCGCGTCCCGCGTCATCGCATCTCCGTCGACATGCCGCGTCAGGGCAGCCACCTGGCGTCGTCGCCAGCATGGCGTCAGCCAGCATGGCATCAGGATAGGGCGAGGCGCAATGCAGGCCGGGGTTCAGGGCTCACAGAACAACGTGCCGTCGCTCTCTTGAATCGCCATCCATCCGGTATGCGGTGGGCTCGGCGTCTTGCCGTTGTCGCCCACCGCGACCACAAAGGGCGCGATCACCGCCACGCCCCGCAACGCGGAGTCGCCGTCACCACGGATCGCCGCGGACCAGGTCAGCGCGCCCGCGGCATCGAGCGAGAGGGTCCGGCCTACGCGCTCGGTGGGATCAGACACCTCCGCCCAACCGCTCGCGACCAGCGCCCCGTCAGCGATCATCGTGAGGGCGAGCAGCTGGGTACCGGCGCTCTCCGTTGGCGACCACGTCCACAGGTGACCGCCCTTGCTGTCGAGGGCGACTGCCATTGGCTGCCAGAGATCGATGACCTGCCGCCAGCCCACGAGCCGGAAGCTGCCGTCTGGCGCCTGCTCGACGGCCTCAAAAGACGCTGGGTCCACGCCCGGAGCGAGGTACTGCCAACCGGGCTTGCCGGCGTCGTCCAAGGCGATGGCGCGCGCTTGCTTGACGGCCTTGCCCAGCGGCGTGCCCCAGCCCGCGGCGACCACGCCGGCGCCCGCCTGCGCCGTCAGGCCCTTGATCGCAGAGCCCGCCATTCCCTGGCCGAGCGTGAGGTTCGCGCCGACCTTGCCGGCGGGGTTGACCACCACCACCCAGGCGTCCTGCTTGCGCTGCCCGCCAGCCATCCATTTCGATGTGGACGTCTCGGCCAGGGCGAACAGACCGTCTTGCGTCCCCTGTTGCCCGATATCTGCCCACCAATCGATGGAACCGTTGTCCTTGACCCGCGCGAGGATGCCGTTTGGGCCGGCCTTGTTCGCGGTGGTGCCGGCGACGATGTAGCCCTTGTCATCGACGCCGACGGCGTGAAGCACGTCGTGTTCGCCTTTGGCGACGATGCTCCCCCAGCCTGGTTTGCCGTCGATGCCCATCCCGCCGATGTAGCCGGTCTCTACACCATTGCCCATCTCAAGAGAGCCGACAACCACCATCTTGCCGGAGTCGACAGCCAAGGCGTTGATGCGCAGGGTCCCCTTGTAGATACCGACGAAATCGAAGACGCCGGTGTCACATGCGCCGCAAGAACCGCCCGCGCACCCCGCCAACTCCTCGCATGGTGCGCCATCGGCTGCGGGCTCAAAGGCGCAGCCCAGCCCCGGCACACACTGCGCAATCGCGCACGTCCCGTCGCCCTCGCAGACCATCTCGATGCCTTTGCACGCGCCCAGGTCGTCGCAGAGGTCGGAGTCTGTGCACAGGTCGCCGTCGTCGCACGGGGCGTCGACGTCGACACCCGTCACGCAGCCGACGTCGACCTCGCAGCTGGCGAGAGTGCAGGGCTCGCCGTCGCCCTCGCAGACAATGTCGACGCCTGTGCATACGCCCAGGTCGTCACAGAGGTCCGATTCGGTGCATGCGTCGCCGTCATTGCAGGGCGCGTCGATGTCAAGCGCCGTCACGCAGCCGAGGTCGAGATCACAGATGTCGAGAGTGCAGGCATCGCCGTCGTCGCAGCTCGCCTCGATGCCGGCGCAGCCAGCGGCGCCGCAGACGTCGAACGCCGTGCACGCGTCTCCGTCGTCACACTCCTTGCCCACCAGCAGCGGATGAACGCAGCCGCCGTTGAAGGTGCAGATGTCGGTGGTGCATGCGTCTTTGTCGTCGCAGTCGTCGCCGACGCCGCCGCATACGCCGCCCAGGCAGACATCGTCGACGGTGCAGCTGTTGCCGTCGTTGCAGCCAACAAAGTCGGTGGGGGTCACCGCGCAGCCCAGGCCCGCGACACAACCCTCGTTTGTGCACGGGTTGCCGTCATCGCAGTCGAGGGTCACGCCAACACACAGGTCGACCGCGCAGGTGTCGTCGGCGCTGCAGGCATCGCCATCGTCGCAGGAGATGGCGCCAGCCGGCGCGTGGGCGCAGCCGGTTTTGGCGTTGCACGCGTCCGTGGTGCACGCGTTGCCGTCGTCACAACCGACCTTGATGCCGGCGCCGCACAGGCCCAGGGTGCAGGTCTCGCCCGTTGTGCAAGCGTTGTCGTCATCGCAGCTGGCGGTGACACCGTCGGCGAGCGGGACGCCCTCGCACAGCCCCGACTTGGGGTTGCAAGCGACGGTCGCGCAGGGCGAGTCGCTCTGCGGGCAGCTGACGGCCGAGGCGGTGGCTGGCCTGCACACGTGCGGCTTCTTGGACTGGTCACACGCCATCAGGCCGTTGCACAGGTCCCCATCGTCAAAGGGCGCACAGTCGACGTCGGCCTGACAGCCGCAGATGCCTGTCCCGGCCTGGCACTGGCCGGCCTGGCAGGTGTCGCCGGCGGTGCAGAGCTCGCCATCCTCGCACGGCGAGTTGTCCTCGTGGGACGTCATCCCGCAGTCGCCGCTCGCGGGCTGGCACTGATTGGTCGCACAGGCCTCGTTGTAGCTCGGGTCGCACTGAACCACCGTCGCCGGATTGACCGCGCAAGCAAAGGGCAGGGTGCTCTTGTCACAAAAAAGTGTGCCGTTGCACGCGTTGCCGTCCTCCTTGGCAGCACAGTCGAGGTCCTCGGTACACGCACACGTGTTCGTCCCAGCGACGCAGATTCCCGAATCGCAGCTGTCGTCCGGTGTACAGGCGTTGTTGTCGGCATTGCAGCTTTCGCCCTGATGCACCGCCTGGGCGGCGCACGCGCCGCTGCTGGGCTGGCAGGTGTTGTGGCTGCACGCTGTGTCGGCTCCGCTGGGGCAGCTGATCAACGTGACGGGATTGATCTCGCAGACAAAGGGCTGGCCGAGCTTGTTGCAGTACAGCGTGCCGTTGCACAGGTTGCCGTCTTCGTGCGGGGCACAGTCAGCGTTTGCCTCGCAAGCGCACACGTTCGGCCCGGCTACGCACACCCCGGAGGTGCAAGCGTCTCCGGTGGTACATGGGTTGCCGTCGCCATCGCATGGGCCGTTCTCGTTGAGCGCTTTCATCCCGCAGGCGCCGCTGGCGGGGTCACAGGCGTTGGCCGCGCAGGGCGTATCGTCCACCGACGGACAGGTCACGACCGTCTTGGGCTGCACCTTGCAGAAGAAGGGCGCCTCCGACTTGTCGCAATAGAGGGTGCCGTTGCACAGATCGCCGTCCTCGTGCTCGCCGCAGTCGCTGTCCGCCGTGCAGGAACACGTGAACGCGGTCGCCGAGCACGTCCCCTCGGCGCAGTGGTCGCCTTCGCTGCAGATGTTGTCGTCATCACAGGGCCCATTCTCGTTGATCGGCGCCCACTTGCACTTGCCCGTGGCGGGCTGGCACTGCGTCTCGCCGCAGACCGTGTCGGCGGCGCTCGGACAACCCACCACGGTGGATG
>CALGHC010000680.1 GCA_937915965.1 uncultured Myxococcales bacterium | reverse complement strand
GCCGCAACGGCGTCTACGTCAACGAGATCCGTGTGCACTCGGCCGTGTTGCGCGACGGCGACGTCGTTCAGCTCGGCAACGTCGTGATGCGCTACTTTCGGGGGTACTGATGGCCTTCCACGTGACGTTCTGGGGGGTGCGCGGTTCGATCCCGACGCCCGGGCCGCTGACCTCGGTCTACGGCGGCAACACCGCATGCGTCGAGATCCGCATCGACGACGCGCTCTTTATCTGCGACGCCGGTACCGGGCTGCGCGAGCTCGGCATCGACCTGCTGTCGCGCGGGCTGGGCGTGGTGGATGCGCACTTCTTCTTCAGCCACATGCACTGGGACCACATCCAGGGCTTCCCGTTCTTCGCGCCGGCCTACATCCCCCAGCACCGGATGCGCATCTACGGACCGCGCGCCGGCGACAGCCGCTATCACGACCTGCTCTCCGGTCAGATGGAGTCCGCCTATTTCCCCGTCGACTTCGCCGATCTCGGCGGCCACATCGAGCCCGCCGACCTCGGTGACGGCCACCGCGTCATCGAGGGGGTCGACGTCACCTGCGTGCAGCAGAACCATCCAGGCACCAGCTGGGCCTATGCCTTCGCCAAGAACGGCTGTCGGGTCGTCTACGCGACCGACTCCGAGATCGACGGCCAGCTTCCCGATCCAGCGGCCGTCAGGGCCAACCCCGCGGCGCCACGGGCCGTTCCGGCCAGCCTGGTCGAGTTCTGCCGGGGCGCCGACCTGCTGATCGCCGACGCCCAGTACACCGACGACGACTACCCGACGAAGGTCGGCTGGGGGCATGCGCGCGCTTCGACCGTCGTCGACCTCGCGGTCCAAGCGGGGGTCAAGCAGCTCGCGCTCTACCACCACGATCCGATGCGGACCGACCCGCAGGTCGATGTCATCGTGGACGATTGCCGCAAACGCGCCCAAAGCCAGGGCAGCGAAGTCTTCATCTTCGCCGCTCGTGAGGGCATCGAGCTGCGCCTCGACCGCTAGCTGCGCCTGCACGCCCAGCACTGGCTGCACTGGCTGCACTGGCTGCACTGGCTGCAGCACCGGCTCCAGCTACCTGGGCATGTCGGCGGGCGGCTTGAGCTGCGCGGGCTTCTCGTGGACGCACAGCGCATGGCAGCGCTTCTCGCACTCGCTGCGCTGGTCCGCTTCGACGCCGAGGACCGCGCCGGTGCCGGTGTAGCGTTCCTGAGGTATCGGGCAGTCTTTCAGACAGGCGCTGGTGCGCGCCCGGCATTCACGCGAGACCGCGACCGGCAGCATGCAACCAGTCAGGCAGGCACCCACAAGCCAAGCCGACATCAGCCGACCCATGGCGATTGACCAGCAGCCGGCGCGAGCGCTTGACCACGAGCGGACACTGCGCACCGTCGCGGCGGCTCGCCGGATGCCCCTGGTGTACGTCGCGCCATCGGCCCGCACTCGCCGCCTCCTCACCGAACCCAGAACGCGGTCCAGCCGTCCTCGGTATCCCAGTCGCCGGACAGGCCGTAGCCGTTGCCCGAACCGGCGCCGCTGCCGCCGATCTGCAGGGCCTCGGAGCAGTCACAGCCCCACGAGCCGACGTCGTAGTAGTTCTGGGTCGAGCCGATGCCGTACTGACTGCCCCCCACGACCTTGACGACGCCGGTTTGCGTCTGCTTGAAGTTCGGGCTGCCGTTGCAGCCGGTCGCGTAGCAGAACATACCCGCCGATGCGGACTTGATGTCGTCCTTGACCACGTCGAGCAGCACGGCGCCGTTGCTGCCGTGCTTGGTGGCGCGATAAGCAGCGCCCGACAGACCGTTCCACAACAAAGTGCGGGTCTGCATCGACGCACCGACGGCCCACGCCGAGCCTGGGCTGCTGTCGGCCTTGGGCAGGTTGGCGATCCCGCCCGAGCCCTGGCCGGCGTTCTCGAACCAGTGGCTGACGTTGGAGGACGAGTTGCGCGAGATGTGGCTGAGCAACCAGCCGCCGCCGCCGGTCTTCATGTCGCAATAGACCTCGAACGTGCCCAGGCCGCCGACGGCGAGCCAGTACTTGCCGCTCGCCGAGGCGGGGTCCTCGACCAGGATCGCCGCACACGAAGCGCCGGGGTTCGCCTGCGTGCCGCCTGTCTTGGTGCAGCCGACCGCGTCGAAGTCTTTGCAGCCGTCCTTGCAGGCGAGCTTGCCTTTGTAGCCCGCGCCCGCGATGTCCTCGCAGCTCTTGCCGGTGAGCAGCGCGCCGTCGCAGACCTCGACTCCGGTCTCGAGGTGACCGTCACCGCAGAAGGCGGCCTTGCACAGGACGCAGCCGTCGTCGTCGGCGACGTTGCCGTCGTCGCACTGTTCGCCGGTGTCGATGATCTGGTCGCCGCAGACCGGCTTGCTGCAGTTGGTGCGGCACTTGTCGGGGGCGTCTGCGTTGGCACCGCCGTCATCACATTGCTCGCCAGCCTCGACGAGGCCGTCGCCGCAGACCACCTCGAAGGCGACCTTGCGCCAGACGGGGCCGACCCGGATCCAGGCGTTCTTGAGATCCTTGCGATAGACGAGCTGCCCCTCCTGGTTGAAGGCCTCCATCTCCTTGTCGTTGGTGGCGAAACGCGTCCACAGCGCCGGCGCGCCGTCGATGCAGGTCTCGCCGCCGTCGCTGCCGACGTCGAGCGCGCAGAGGTTGGCCGGCGCCTTGGCGATGCCTACCTGGCTGCCGGCGACGCGGACCGTCGCCTGCAGCGGCCAGACGGCGTCTTGGAGGTTCTTGGCGGTGCCGCCGGTGAAACCGATGTTCTTCGCCAGCAAGACGTCCTCGGCGAGGTGATCCAGGCCGATGCAGCCGGTGCACTGCAGCGAGAGCGCCGCCCCTGCTTTCTGGTTGGAGGCGGCGTAGGTGAAGCTGATCGCGCTGTCGCCGATCGAGCCGGCCTTGATCTTGCTGCCATCGAGTCCGCCGACCAGCTCGACGGCCGTGCCAGCGTGCACCGCGTAGGGGACGTCGAAGAGCTGGCTGCGGGGCAGCTCTGGGTCGTTCGAGACCTGCGCGCCGAGCGCCGCGGCAGGGTGTTCGGCAAAGAAGCCGGCGGGTATCGGCGCGGCCGGGTCCTTGGCGCCGAGCAACACCGAGAAGCGCCCGGAGGTGACGGCGACGTCGATGTGGATCTCCTTCCAAGCGGCGACCTCGGCCTGCAGGTCGGCGTAGATCCGAAAGGTCAGGGAGTAGAAGCCGTCGGCGACCGGTCCACCGCCGGTGGCGTGCAGGACACCCTGCACCGGAAACACCGGCGCGGCAGGCGCGGCGGCCGCGGGCCGCGACGCCAGCGACAGCGACAACGCGATGAGCGCGACGAGAGGGCCACCAGCCGCGGTCCAACCAGCGCGGACGGCGCGGACGGCTGGGACGGCGCGGACGGCTGGGACGGTGCGGATGCCGCGGACGACTCGGACAGAAGGTATTCGGTGCATGGCGGGCCTCGGTGGGTTCGGCCCGCATCCTAGCCGTTGCGCCAATCGGGCGAAAGCGTCGTGACAGCTGGCGCAGCTGACAGGAGCGCCGGAGACGCCCTGCGACACCGGAGACGCCCTACGACCCTGGAAACGCCCTGCGACACCGGCCGTGGCCGGAGTCCCCCCCGGCCCGTGCCGCACAAGCGCCTCGCCGGACCGCATCCGACTCCGCGCCAGCAGATCCATCTTGTGGCGCGGGTGCCCGCCGCGCTATCGTCGCGCGTCGCGCGCCTCCGGCCGCATACGACGCATTGGCGCTGTCCGCGCCCGAGGCGTGTCGCCGCACACGTGGAGTCCCACATGACCGCTCGTTTCAGCACCCGCCTCAGCACCCGCCTCAGCACGCGCCTGCGCCAGCCCAACAGCGGTCCGCGCCAGCGTCGCACCACCGCCGCCAGACGCTCATCGCGCCGCTTCGGCCGGTTGTTCGCTGCCATCGCCCTCGTCGCGCTCGCCGCGACACCCGCGGACGCTGGCGCGCCATCGCTGCTGCGGGTCGAGGGTGCCCTGCTCACAACCGCCGGCGGCCCGGTCGCCGACGGCGTCTACACCGTCACGTTCGCGCTCTACGACGCCGAGAAGGCCGACGCGCCACTCTGGAAGGAGATCCACGTCGCGGTCGCCGTCACCCACGGCCACTTTGGCCTGATCGTCGGCGGTCAGGACCTCAGTAAGCCCCTGCCGGTCGCCGCGATCCACAACGCCGACTCGCTGTGGCTGGGTGTGCAGGTCTTCGCCGAGCCCGAGCTGCCGCGCGTGCCGCTCTACTCGGTCCCCTACGCCATTCACGCCCAACGCGCCGCCATCGCCGAGGCCGTCGCCATCGGAGCCGTCAGCGGCGAGGGCGTCGCCTTTACCTACGCCGGCTCAAACTCCAAGGGAGGCGCCGCCGCCGACGTCGACTGCAGCGGCTGCGTCGACGGCGCGACCGAGATCGCCGCGGGCACAATCACCGCGAACGCCATCGGCTTCGACTACGCCGGCTCGAACGCGAAGGGCGGCCCCGCCCTTGACCTGGCTTGCACCGGATGCGTGTCGGCCAGCGAGCTCGCCATCGACGGCGACGTCGACTTTGGCGGCAACTCGCTGGAGAACGTCGGCCAGCTGAGCGCCGGCAAGCTCTTTGGTGACGGCTCGGGCCTCACCGGTATCAAGGTGCCAGAGGGCAAATGCGACGCCGGCAACGTCGTCGTCGGGATCGAGGTCGACGGCACGCTGATCTGCTCCGACCCGTTCGCTGGCCTGCCCGACAACGACAAAGACGGCAAGCCGGACGTCCTCGACGAGGACGACGACAACGATGGCGTCCCCGACGCGGCCGACGCCTTCCCGCTCGATCCGGAGAAGAACGGCATCACGCTCGACATCTTTGACGGCAGCACGACCCCCGGCGAGGACCTGACCTACCAGTACAGCCCGACCAAGGACGGCGAGGGCTTCCTCAAGGCCAACTGGTCGACCGTTCCGGGCGCCACCGGCTACGAAGTGCGCGTTGGCACTGCGCCGGGTCTCGACGACGCCAAGGTCGCTTCGAACCTCGGCAATGGCACGTCGGCGACCATCACCGGGCTGAGTCTGCAAGGAGCGTGGGCGGGCAAGACAACCTACTACGTCGGCGTGCGACCGGTCTTCGGCGTCGTCGCGATCAAGCTGTGGACCACGTCGAACGGTGTGCGCATCGCCGAGGCGGGCGTATGGGACGGCTCGAGCAACCTCCTGCGGGTCAGTGACGCGTTCGGCGGTTTCTCGACCAACTGGCCCGAGAGCGGCGTCGACGCGATCTATGGCGCCCACTACTTCGAGTCCGTTGTCATCCCGGCCGGCAAGACCGTCCACGTCCAAGGCTGGGGCAAGATCGACAACGTCCAGGCGGGAGTCGCCGCGAGCGCCGCGGCGGTGAAGATGCCAAAGGACGGCTGGATCGCGGTCTACGCCAACGACATCACCGTCGCCGGCACGATCGCGGCCACCGGCCGGGGCTACGGCGGCGGCGCGGGCGGCAGCGGACCGAAACACGGCGGCGGAAACTACCAGCCACCCCAGGGCGGCTACGGTGGTGTCGGCGGCAAGGGTGGCAACGGCGGCAGCGGCACTCCCGACCCGTCGTGGAGTCCCAACGACGGCCGCGGCGGCGGCGGCAGCCCGAGCGGCGGCTCGGTCGGCACCGGCCCGAAGGGCGGCAACGGCACGATGCTCGGTGGCGGCGGTGGAGCTGGCTACCCCAACAGCCCCGGATACAGCGCGGGCGCTGGCGGCCACAGCGGCGCCGCAGGCACCATCGGTCTGATCGGCACCAACGCGGCGAGCAGCGCTGGCAAGGGCGGAGCGGGCGAGTATGCAGCCGGAGGCGGCGACGGCGGTCCCGGTAGCCAGCCGTCTCACATGG
>CALGHC010000679.1 GCA_937915965.1 uncultured Myxococcales bacterium | reverse complement strand
CGTGCACGCCGGACAAGCCGGTAGCAATGTTTTCGTTATGGGTGCTGGCCCGTCCGTCGTCAAGGGGAAATTTCATCTTGCGCGGTTCTTCACAAACGCGAACAACGACGAGTTTCCGTTGCGCATTGCTGGTTTCTTGTGGCCGACGCCGCCGCCGCGGCGAGTATTCTGGCGTGATTTTCTTGACTTGGACTAAACCTGATCGTCGCGCGCTTCCCTCGGGGACGCGGCCTCCGATGCCTCCGGCTCCATGTGGTGCACGGCGATGCGGAACAGCAAGCAAAATACGCGGCGCACTTCGGCGTCGCTCATCGGCCCTTTGTTGGCGCTGGTGAGGCTGGCCAACATGCTCGCCTCGCGGTCAGGCACGCGGGCTGGAAGTCCCGCCTCGGCCTTGGTCTTCCAGATGGCGTCGGTGAGCTGCAGGCGGCGATTGAGCTGCCGCAACAGTTCGGCGTTGGCCGCGTCTATCTGAGCGCGCAGCTCTGCCAGCTTGTCATTGGCCATGATCTCCTTGCGCAACCTGATCCCGGCAGGAACAACCGGCAGCACCGGGTTGGTACCCAAAGATCGAACCGATCACAAGGGAAAGACAGCGGCCGGGGCGCGCAACGTGTGGCCCGGCTCGACGGCCGAAATTTCGACGCCTCTACACGCTCGACGCCTCTACACGTTCGGCGCCTCTGCACGCTCGACGCCTCTACACGCTCGACGGCTGCGCAGGCACGTCGCGCTGGCGGGCGACGATGTGCCAGGCTCGCGCCGGCGACGGCAGGTTGGCGTGGAAGTCGATGGTGTGCACGTCGACCAGCTCCAGAACGGGTTCAATCGCATGGGCGATGTCGCGCAGCGAGCGCCGCGGCGGGCCGTGATCCCGCGCCGGGCCCTCGGTGCTGCCGGTGACACTGAGCCAGACGCCGCCAGGTCCCAGCAGCTGCGCCACGTGCTGCGCGCATTGGGATCGAGAGTCGTCGTCATCGAAGCCGTGGAAGCAGCCGCGGTCGAAGACAAAGCCGAAAGACCCGGCGGGCAGCGGATCGGCGAGGAAATCGGCCGTGAGGAACTCGCAGGCGAGGCCGCGCTCGGCGCGCTTTGCCTCTGCGCGGTCGATGGCGATCGACGAGATGTCCAGGCCGACCACATCGAAACCGAGCGCAGCGAGCCACAGCGCGTTGGTTCCAGTCCCGCAGCCGATCTCCAGGGTGCGGCAGGGGGCAACGCCGCCAGCAGCGACGAACTCGACGAGCTGGGGGTCGGGCTCGCCGGTGTCCCAAGGCACAGCGTTGGTCGCGTAGCGTTCGTTCCAAGGCACGGGTGGCATGATCAGCTCCTCGCACGGCGCGACGACGGTGATGACGGTGACGCCGGTGACGACGGTGACGACGGTGACGACGGCGATGAAACCGGTCGGGATGACGACGGCTAGAGCCGCGCCGAGTCGCAGCCATGCTAGGTGAGGCTGCCTGCAGTGACAATCAGGAGAGCGCTGGCGAGCCGCGAGCTCCGCAGGCCTCCCGGGCAAGCGAAGCCTCCCGGCACGCGCGGCCTCTCCCGGGTACGCGAGGCCCCGGGGGCGCGAGGGCGCCCGTGCGGCCAGGTCGTCCGTGCGGCCAGGTCGTCATGGGGTTCGGCTACCGCGACTGGGGACCAAATCTCACTGTCCACGGCCGCTTTTGCCATTCTCTGTCGGCCGGTGGAGCGATCTGTGTACACTCGATGTCCGGTGCGGGCGCTCGTCCCACCGGCGGCGCCCGCTGGGCTCCAAGTTGGCCTCCGAGGGGAGTCGAGCGGAGCAGGGCAGAACGGAGCCGAGCGGAGCAGGGCAGAACGGAGGCGAGCCGAACCGAGCCGAACCGAGCCGAGCAGAACCGCCGCGACGACCGCAGTCCCGTGGAAAGACAGAAGCACCAGCCGCCATCTCGAGGTTGACATGACGACACCACTGCAATCCATGGGCATGAAACTCGCAGTGCCATACAACCACGACCCTGCGCTGGTGCCGGCGCTGGGGGCTTTCGGTCGCGACATTGGCGAGATCTTCGTGCCGCCGCCACCGGATCTCGTCGGGACGTTCCGGCCCTGGACCGGCCCCCCGGCAGACGAGTACCGCCGGATCCTGCCTGCGCTGATCCGCGAGGCACGCGACCTGGGAATCGACGTCAACATGGTGATGAACGTCTCCTACATGCCTTTTGCGGTCCACAAGAAGGTCGCCGAGTACGCCAAACAAGCTGTCGATATGGGGGTGCGTTGGTTCACGCCCGCCGACCTCAACCTCGCCGTTGTGTTGCGCGAGGCCTGCCCCAGCGCCGGCATCGTCGCCTCGACGGTCGCGGACATCTCGTCGGTCACCCGCGCGCGCACCTGGATTCGGGGTGTCGGGGTCGATCGCATCGTCGTGCCGCGGCTGCTCAACAAGCGGGTCTCGAAGCTACGCGCGATGGCGTCCCTGGGCGTCGATCTCGAGGTCATCGTCAACGAGTCCTGCATCCCGGCGTGCCCTTACTACGCCGCCCACAGCCAGGCGCTGGGCGGGTGGAAGACCACCGATCAGGCCGAGTCGAAGTGCTTTGAGCACAACTGCCGCCCGATTCGGGCCCGCGAGACCTGGGAGCACTACAAGACCGACATGGTGCCGGCGTCTGCCTTTCACCTCGAAGGCGTGGTCACCCACCTCAAGCTGGCAGGGCGCGACACGCCGACCGACAGCATCCTGCGCGAGGTGGCCCGGTTCACGGCGCTGGAGTCCGACGCGTCGCTGCAGCTGGGCGGCTACGTCGAGCCGGCGGATGTCTGGGATCAGGTCGATGCCTGTGACCGCAACTGCGAAGCGTGCGGTTTCTGCCCGGAGGCGTTCGCTGCGGCCAACCCAGACCACGCGGCGAGCGCAGCGGCATGGATCGGCCCGGACCCAGGCGGAGTCCGCAGCCCGCCACCGCCCACCGAGGTCAGCGAGGACCCGCCGGGCGGCCAGGTCCAGTTGGCTTCCTTCACCGGCGATCGAGCCGCGGCCATCGGCCTGCAAGTCGGCGGCCATCTGGCCAGCATTCGAATCACCGACGTCAGCTACGAAGCAGACGCCGTGATTGTCGGGTTGGATGGGGACGGCGAAGCGGTCACCTGCTGCGCGGCTCCCCGCAGCGAGGGCGGAACCGCCTTCCTGGAGACCGAGAACTGGCGGGTCTGGTACCGCGGCAGCCGTCTGTGGCCCGAACTGCAAGAGGCCCTTGAGGACCTGGGCAAGCGCCTGGAATCGACGCCCTAGTCGACGCGTTGGTCAACACGTTGGTCGGCACCCGGCGACCGCGTGTGTGAGCGCTCGACCACAGCAATCCCACGTCGCAGTGAGAACAATCGCGCCATGTGCGCAACCGCGCCACAGAGCGACTTCCCTCAGCCAGGAAGGCCGCCCAGCAGCGCGAACGCGGCGGCGGGACAGCAGATCCTGGAGGCCTGTGTCTGCGAAACCGTTCGGATCGCGGCGGTCCAGGCGGTCGACAAGCCGGGCAGCTGCAGACGAATCAAGGAGCCGCCCGGCGCCGAGGAGCCACCGGCGTCAAGGAGCCACCGTGACCCAGACCCGCGCCATCGCGACACCCGCCCCGTGGAACGACGTCGCCGACGCCTACACCGCCGAGGTCGCGCTTGAACTGGCTCCCTATAGCGCGGACGCAATCGAGCTCTTGAATCCCGCGCCAGACGCCGTCGTGCTCGACGTGGCCTGCGGCCCGGGCACATGCACGCTGCAGCTGGCGCCGCGCGTAGCACGGGTCGATGCCGTCGACTTCGCGACCGAGATGGTGGCGCGTCTGCAGAAGCGCCTGACGACTGAAGGGGTCGACAATGTGCACGCCCGGGTGATGGACGGACAGGCCCTTGGCTTCGACGATGGCCAATTCGATGCGGCGTTCTGCATGTTCGGCCTGATGTTCTTTGCTGACCCGCGCCGAGGCCTGAGCGAGCTGGTCCGGGTCCTCGCCCCTGGCGGGCGCGCCGTGGTGGCGACGTGGGCACACCCGGAGCGCTCGCCGATGATGCAGCAGATCGTCGGCGCGCTGACCGCCGCGCTGCCCGGGCTGTCACCGCCGCCACCGGCTGTGCCCCTCGACACCGCAGCCCACGTTGGCGCTGCCCTGACCGCCGCCGGCCTCGTCGACGTCGAGGTGCGCGCGATACGACACGGCCGCGACGTGCGCTCCGCGGAGACCCTCTGGCGCTACTTTGAGCAGGGCGGTGCGCCGATCAAGCTGCTGCGGGCCTCGATGGGCGCGGCGAGCTGGCAAGGCGTCGAGGCAGTCGTGCTAGCGACCCTGCGCTCGACCTTGCCGCCGCTGCCAGCTGTGCTTGAGTCCGAGGCGCTGGTTGGTATTGGTCGCCGGCCTTGAGTTTCTCGGCCTAAACACCGATAGTTCGTTGCCTTATTGGATCTTGCCGGACCACAGGGACTTGGGTCGCCGATCCGCCTGTCTGCATCCAACGGACCGCGTCGATGGCAAGGCGTGCCAGGCGCGCGACGAGATCACCAACGAGGGCCCGGCGATGAGAGAGCGTTGCAGCGGTCTTCGGCGACAAGCCAGTCCTGCGGTCGCTCTTGTGGTCGTCCTCGCTGTTTGCTCCGAACCGGACAAGGGAGAGGCCAGCAACACGGGCGACGCCGGCAGCGCCCCGTGCTACGAAGCGCAACTCCGGACCGACGGCACCTGCTGCCCGGCTGGGCACTTCTACGACTACGATGACGATGCTTGTCACCCCGTCGGGCCGCCGGAGTGCGCGCAGTCCATCTTCACTGCGCCACTGGCCTGCCGGCCGCGCTGGTGCTGGAGCGGCGTGGGCGAGGACGGTGGCGCCTGTGACCCGGTCGTCGACGACGACTGCCAGTTCATCGGCCGCGTCTGCTCGGCGGAGGAGCTCGCTGCCGGCGCCGGCTGTGACGCCGGCATGGTGCCGAGTCATGAGGTCCCCGATACCTGCGTGCCGGCCGGCTATTTTGCCGGCAGCGGTGTGCCCATGGACTGGGACGGTGATCCGGGCGCGCTGGCGCCCGTGTCATCGCCGCCGACGATGGCCGATGCGGTGGCCGCGGGCGTGCCGCCGCTGATCGAACTGCCCGAAGCTGACGACACCTTCTTCTGCCGCGACAACGAACAGGCAACGCCGCACTTCTGCGGCGCCTCTGAGCTGCCGCTGTGCGAGCGCGGTGCGGGCGGTGCGCTGCCGGATCCGGCGCGGTGTGTTCTTGTCGGTGTGCCTTGGGAGTCGCGCTACTGTCCACCGGGTTTCATCGTCGACACCGCCGCGAAGGTGGGCGAGGGCGCCCTGCCGCCGTGCAAGGCCGATCCGCTCGACTGTGGCGCTGACCCCTATGGCGACTCGACTCTGCAGGATGCCCCCGGCGTGTTCTTCGTGGATGGAGCAGCTGGCGACGACAGCGCCGCAGGGTCGCGTGACGCGCCGCTGCGGACCATCGCGGCTGCGTTGGCGCAAGCTCCAGCCCTGGGGACCATCGCGGTCGCGGCCGGCACGTACACGGAGTCTCTGGTCATCGACAAGGCGCTGACGCTGCGAGGGCGGTGTGCCGCCATGGTGACGGTGGCCGGGCCGGCGGGGGCCTACGTCTCGGAGATCAACGCGGGTGCGGGACAGGGCAACGTCGGCGTGACAGGCATCCGTTTCACCGGACCGGGCGAGTTCGTCTACGTCACTGCCAAGGTCCCCGTCACGCTCGAGAGGGTGTGGATCGACGGCGTCCGATCTGTGGGTCTCGGCGTCTCAGGCGAGGGGACCGTGGTCGACGCGCGCTCGATGGTCATCCAGGGCACGCTGCCGCGGGCGGAGGACGGCAACTTCGGCACCGGAGTCGAGGCAGGGGGCGCGGCCCGGCTCACGCTGACCGACGTGCGCGTGAGCCGTAATCGCTTCTTGGGCCTCAACTTCCTCGGCGGGTCCGACGTGACGGCGCTGCGAGTCCTGATCGACGGCACTTTGCCCCAGGAGAGCGACCAGGCGTACGGATACGGCGCCAGCGTGGCGGTGGGCTCGAGTCTGTCGCTGACCAGCGCGCGGGTGCAGGGCAATCGTGGCATCGCGCTGCGATTCTCCGACCCCGGAACCATCGTGGAGGTGACACGTACGCTGGTGGATCTGACGAGGCCACAGGAAGACAACTTGGACCTGGGCATCGGCATCGCCGTTCAGAATCGCGCCAAGGTCACGGTGGTTGAGACCAGGCTGTCGGCGAACCGAACCTGCGGTCTTGTTGCGTTCGCGGAAGGCACGGCCCTCGATGGCAGCGTCTCTGACGTGGCGGCCGAGCGGCTGATCATCGATCACACCTCTCCTCGGCTCACCACCATGGCCGACGGCTATGGGACCATGGTGGGCGCTGGCGCCCGCCTGACCGTCAAGGAGGCCCGGCTGTCCCAGAACCGCAGCGCTGGGTTGTATGTCACCGGTAGCGGGGCCGAGGTGAACGCCACCGCGGTGCTGGTGGATGGCACGCTGCCGCGCCTGGTCGACCTCGCCGTGGGCACCGGCGTCGTCGCCAACAAGGGCGCGGTCGTCAAACTCAGCGGCGGTCGCTTGGCGGGAAACCTGACCGCCGGGCTCTTCGTTGAGGGCCCGGGGACCAAGGCGACGGCAGACGCGCTGGTCGTCGACGGCACCCTGCCACAGAAGAGCGACGGCGGGCACGGTCGCGGTGTCATCGTCCAGGTCGGCGCTTTCCTCGCCATGAAGGATGCCTACCTGATCGACAACGCTGACATCGGACTCAGCGTTGGTGCCGGCGCTGGGGCGATCGCGAACCGCCTGGTGGTCGATGGCACGCCGGGGCAGGGCAGCAAGGGGACCGGCCACACCGCCATCTTGGTGGGCGACGGCGGCGGCGCAACGCTGACGGATGTCCGCGTCCTCGGCAACCACTCGCGCGGTGTTGTCGCCCAGCTTCCGGCCACGACGGTTCGCCTGCGGCGGGTGGCGATCGACGTCGGCGAGGCGGGTGGGAATAGCGATCCAGCCATCGGCATCCGCGTCACCGGCGGCGCGCAAGCGATCCTCGACGGGGTCCGTGTCACTGGGGCGCATGTGGGTATCGCTGGCGACGGCGCGCAGACGAACGTCGCGGCTTCCGGGATACTCGTGGACCACACACGTGACGTCGCTGGCCAGGGCAGCGGCGCTGGCATCGGCGTCTACCTCGAGTCCGGAGCCGGCCTCGCCCTCTCAGGCGGGCGTGTTGTCTCGACCCGCGAGGCGGCAGTCGCCGCCTTCTTTCCGTCCGAACTCAGGCTTGTCGGCCTGGATGTGCGCGAGACCCTAGCCAACGCTGCTGGCGAGTGGGGCACGGGCCTTGGCCTTCTCGCCTCCGCGCAGCCCTTCCTGATCGCATCGTGCCGTTTCGAAGACAGCCACTCGACCGCGGTAACACTGTGGAACCCCTCGGGCACCATAAGCAACTCTGTGCTCGTCGCGACAGCGCCGGCGAGCCACCTGGAGTTCGACCCGACCCGCGGGGCAACGGGTGAATTCGACGCCGTCGCCGACGGCTTGCTGGTCATGGGCGCGCCGGCGTTGGTTATCGACCGCCTGCTGATCGCAGACAACGTTCGCGCCGGGGTCACCGTAGTGAGCAGCGACGACGTGCGGGTCGAACGCACGGCCGCCAGCGGCGGTGCATACGGGCTGGTCAACGAAGGGGCCTCGACCCTGACGACAAGTGGCAGCTTCTTTCGCGGCAGCGTGTTCGCCGAGGCCGCCGACGTTGGCTTGGCTCTGCCGGCCGCGCCGCAACCGGCGCATTGGGGGGGCTCGCCCTGATCCGACGGCGGCAGAACTGCCCGGGCTACTTGACCTTCTTGGGCTGACAGCTCTTGGTCGTGCTGCCGCTGATGCCATTGCACTCTTCGTCGGCGCCGCATGCGTCGTCGTTGGTGCACGACTTGCGGCACACGTTGCCGTCGCTGCTGTTGGTGCAGATCGCGCCGTCGACGCAGGCGTCGGCGTCGCCGGGGGTGTCGCATTCGTCGCCGATCTCGGCCGAAGCGCAGCCAACCAGGGCGAGGGAGAGCAGCAGAGCGGTCAACCAGATACGCATGGCATCCTCCGGCCCGAAAGACCGGCATTCGTCTGAGCAACCACTATCACCGCCGAGCGCGGGCCACAAGACGGCGAACGAAAGCAGTCGTCTCCGCTTCCGAATCTGCGACAGGGTCGGTTTGATTGCGCCCGCGCGCGCGGTTCGGCGCGTCGACGGTGGCGAGATTGGCCGCTGTCGGGTAGGAATGGTCTCTTCCACAGCCGTTTCGCAGTTTCCGCGGCCTCCCTGCGCCAACTCGACCGGCCTCGACCAGCCCCGCCCAGCCTCGATCAGCCTCGCCCAGCCTCGCCCAGCCTCGCCCAGCCTGGATCAGCCTCGCCCGAATTTGCCTCGGGCCAGCTCTACCTCGCGTACCACCGCAATGAGATTCGCCGCCTTCGCCTCCGCCGTCTCCGCCCTGGTCCTCGCGGCTTGCGGCGAAGCGTCGCCCGGCCCCGCCGACGCCGGCGCCGGCGCCGCGCCTGGACTGGCGGATTGCCCGGAGATCCGCATCACGGCGGCGGGCGCTTGCTGCCCGATCGGCCACTTCTACCTCTTCAAGACCAACTCCTGCGAGCCGATCGGGCCGCCTGAGTGCGCACAGACGCTGTTTGCCGAGCCCGCGGCGTGCGTGCCCTTGTGGTGCGTCGACGCGGCGGGATCTCCCGGGACGATGTGCGGGCGCGACTCGATCAGCTGCCCCGGGCCGGGCGGCGCATGCAGCGCCGAGGACCTCGACCAGGGGCGGGGCTGCCCGGCCGGCTGGTGGCGACCGGCCGCAGAGGCGGTGTGCAGACGTGCCGGGCCGATGTTGGGGCCAGCGGGCGATTCGGACCCCGCCGGGCCGCTGCCCGAGCTGGCCGCGCCGCAGTCACCGACCTGGTGCGACCTCGGCGGGGCGGACCGGGCGGTGGCATGTCCGCAGGGTGTCGACGGCTGTCCTGCCGGAGAGCTTCCCGCGGCCGACGGCGGTTGCGTCGAGGCTGGCGTTCCCTGGACCTGCCCGCCCGGATTCACCGTCGTCAGCGACGGCTCGCAGTCCCTTTGGCCTGCGTGCGTCGCCGACCCGGACGATTGTGGCGACGGGGCCTTCCCGGTCGCTCCTGTTGGCGCCCTCTACGTCCTGGCGAGCGCGCCGGCGGGTGGAGCTGGCACGCTCGCGTCTCCCTTCCAGACCATCGGCGCGGCGGTCGCTGCCGCCCCGCCCGGCGCCTTCATCGCCGTCGGCGCGGGCACCTACACCGGCGCGGTCGCGCTCACCAAGCCGCTGACGCTGGCGGGTCGCTGCGCCGCCCAGGTGGCGTTGGTCAGCCCGTCCGGATCGCCCTCCCTCACAGTCGCCGGCAAGGGGGCGATCGGCTTGAAGGTCAGCGGCCTGCGCATCGGCGGAGCCGGGATCGGCGTGCAGGTCGCCAGCGGCGCGGACCTCGAGCTCGAGCGGGTGTGGGTCCATGCCTCGACCACAGCGGGCGTCTACGCCTCTGGCGGCGTCACCCGTCTGGCCCTGCGTCGCAGCGTCGTCGACGAGACGGCCCCCGCGCCCAGTGGCGGCTTTGGTCATGGCGTCGAGGTCTCAAAGGGGGCTCACCTCGACGTGGATCAGCTGCGGATCTCGGCGAATCGCTTCGTGGGACTGATCGCGCAGGGCGCCGGGACGACGCTGGCCGGTAGCGAGCTGGTCGTCGACGCCACCGGTCCGCGCGCTTCCGATCTCGCCTACGGGCGCGGTCTGGACATCACCGCAGGAGCCGTCGCCACGCTCGAGCGCGTCGCCCTGTCGGACAACCGCGAGGTGGGCATGCGCGTATCAGGCGCGGGCACGTTGGCCGCCGCCCGCGGAGTCCACATCGCCGACACGCACGGCGAGGCTTCCCAGGGGATCCTTGGCTATGGCTTGTTGGCGGTCAACGGCGGCGATGCCCGGCTGGCCGGCTGTGTGCTCGCCCGCAACCGTCTGATGTCGGTCCTGTCGCAGGGGCCCGGCAGCGACGCGAGCCTGGTCGGAGTGCGCATCGAGGATACCCTCCTCGAGACCGCCCACCCCTCCGGCGGTATCGGCGTCGCGGTCGAAGGCGGCGCTCATGCTTCCGTCGTCGCCTCGCGCATCTCGCGCAGCATCGACTCTGGGGTCACGGTCGGCGGCGCCGGCTCGTTGCTCGAGGCCCGCGACCTGCTCATCGACGACAGCAAGGCTTCGCCCGGCGAAGGCGGCGGGATCGGCGCGAACGTGCTGCTGCAGGGAGCGTTGGTGTTCGAGGGGGTCCGGGTGAGCGGCTGCGAGGTGGGGCTGATGGCCGTGGGCTCAGGCACGACCATCGACGGCAGCGACCTCACGGTGGACAACTGCCCCTTGCGGACGGGGAACGTCGTCTCGGGCTCCGGCGTGATCGTCGGCGACGGCGCGCATATCGCCCTGACGCGCGGGCGCATCTCGGCCGCTGCCGTGTCGGGGCTCAGCTGCATCTCGTCCGGTACGCAGGTGGTCGCTTCGGAGCTGATCATCGACGCGACCGCCGGCCAGGATGCGGCCGGCCCGACCGGGGTCGGCGTGGTGGTGAAGGACGGCTGCCTCGTGCGGCTGACCGGCGCGCGCGTCTCGGCCAGCCGCTGGTCGAACCTCCAGGTCACCGGCGCCACCAGCCGCCTGCACGGCACCGGCTTGCTGGTCCTCGGGCCGGGGGCGGTGCCGGTATCGGCCTACCTGGGCGCGGGTGGCCTCGTCGCCGGCGGCGCCGAGATGTGGTTTTCTGGCTCGCGGCTCGCCGGTCACCACTACGTCGCCATGCTCGCGGCCGGCCCCGGCTCGCGTCTGAAGCTGACCGGCACCACCGTCGAGGACACCGAACTTGACGCCTTCGGCCAGCACGGCGTCGGCATCGCTGGCGTCGACGCCGCTGAGGTGACGCTCGTCTCAGCGCGGCTCTCCGGAAACCGCACCGCCGCCGTCTTGGTCGAGTTCGCGACGGTGCGGGTCGACGGCAGCGTCTTCACCGAGACGCGCTCCGGCGCCATGGTGCGGCGCGGCGAAGAGGAGCTCCTCCCCTTCGGCGACGGCCTCACCGCGTTGGGCGCGCCAAGGGTGGAGATCCGCCGGTCAGTCCTGGTCGGCAACGCCCGGGCCGGCGTGCTGATCGACGCGTGCCTGGACGCCGAGGTGTCCCACAACTACGTCACCGGCAACGCCTACGGCCTGATGCTGCAGGGCTCGCAGGCCGGCGCCCGCGTCGCGACGGCCGCCAGCGGCAACAGTCTGCTGAACCGCAGCTCGGATCAGGTTC
>CALGHC010000678.1 GCA_937915965.1 uncultured Myxococcales bacterium | reverse complement strand
TCGCCGGCGCCCGCTCGTTCGTGTCCGGAGACCCGGGCGGCGACCGCTTGCGGGTTCGCTATTTCCGCCGCGACCGAGACGGCGCCGTGGTAGCCCGGGTGTGGTTCGGACCGGCCGCGGAGGGACCTCCCGGTCACGCCCACGGCGGCAGCATCGTCGCGGTCCTCGACGAGGCGATGGGCGGTGCCGCCTGGATCGCCGGCCACGCCGTCGTCGCGCGGCGGCTTGAGACGACATTCCACCGGATGGTGGAGCTGGGTTGCGTGGCCACCTGCACCGCAGCGATCGACCGTGTCGAGGGTCGCAAGGTCTTCGTCGAGGGCAGACTCCATGGCGTGGACGGTGAGCTGTGCGCCGAGGCCCAGGGCCTGTTCATCGAGCTCGACGACGGCCGCCTCGACGCTTTGCGCGAACGCGCCAAGGCAGGCATCGTTGTGGGCGGTGGGGGGTTACCTACCGAGAAGTGACACAAGCGCAGCGCTTGAGTCGAAGCGCTTGTCCGACAGCGACACGAAGCGATAGAAGCAACGCGGTTGCGGCACGCACTGCCAGCAAGGGAATCCCACATGAGCAACGCGCCTCTCCATGGCAAGGTAGCCTTCATCACCGGAGCGAGCCGTGGCATCGGCCGGGCGGTCGCGATGCGCCTCGCCGGCGCGGGCTGCAACGTGGCCTTGGTCGCGCGTGGCGCGGAGAGCCTGGCGGAGACCGAAGCGCTGTGCAGGGCCTTGGGGGTCAAAACGTTGACCTTCGCCATCGACGTCGCCGACAGCGACCTGGTCGCCAACGCCGTAAAGACGACGATCCAGTG
This sequence comes from uncultured Myxococcales bacterium, assembly GCA_937915965.1. Classification (GTDB taxonomy): domain Bacteria; phylum Myxococcota_A; class UBA9042; order UBA9042; family UBA9042; genus CALGHC01. The sequence continues at coordinate 6,128 of CALGHC010000678.1, read as the reverse complement.
TCTGGGCGACCTTCACATCCTCGTCAACAACGCCGGCGTCATGGTCCAATCCTCTGCCGATACCGCCGACCTGAGCGATTGGGAGCGAATCATCCGCGTCAACCTCACCGCGGTCATGCACACGACCCGGCACGCGCTGCCTTGGATCGAGAAGGCGGGCGGCGGCTCGGTGATCTTCATCGCGTCGCTATCGGGCAAGACGAGTCACAAAGGCAGCGCTGCTTACTGCGCGAGCAAGCACGGGGTCATCGGCTTCGCTGGCTCGGTCTTTGAGGACGTGCGCGAGAAGGGCATCAAGGTCAGCGCGATCTGCCCGGGATTCGTCAACACCGATATGATCACCGGCCGCAACCTCGATCCAGAGAAGATGATCCAGCCAGAGGACGTCGCGGATGCGGTGCTATTCGTGGCGACCTTCCCAGCGACAGGCTGCCCCACAGAGATCGTGATACGGCCACAGCGGACGCCCTACATCGCAGGCGTTGATTGAACGGGCGGTTGACAGCAGACGCGCCGAGGCCGCGCCGGACGGGCGAGGACGGGCCAAGACGGTGCAGACGGACGAAGACGGCGTGCGCAGCAGCCCAGCCTCACGGAGCAGAACGATGAGACGCATCCGGGTCGGCGCAGCAGTGGTCAACCAGACGCCGCTTGATTGGCGCGGCAACGCCCGCCGCATCGAGGCCGTTCTCGCCGAAGCCCGCGAGCGGGACGTCAGCTTGTTGTGCCTGCCAGAGCTGTGCATCACCGGCTACGGCTGCGAGGACATGTTCCACGCCGCGGGCGTACTCGAGCGGGCCGAGGCGACGCTGGCGGCGCTCCTTCCGAGCACACGTGGCATGGCGGTCTGCTTTGGCCTGCCCGTGCGCTACCTCGCGGCGGTCTTCAACGCCGTCGCTCTGGTCGTCGACGGTCGCCTCCTCGGCGTGGTAGCCAAACGCCACCTCGCCGGTGATGGGGTCCACTACGAGCCACGTTGGTTCCGCGCCTGGCCCGACGGTGGCCGAGGCCGCATGGTTTTGGCCGGTGTCGAAGTGCCCATCGGCGATCTCGTCTTTGACGTCGGCGGCGTGCGCGTCGGCTTCGAGATCTGCCGCGACGCCTGGGTCGCCGAGCGCCCCGGCCAGTCGCTGTCCCGCCGCGGCGTCGACGTCCTGCTCAACCCGAGCGCCAGCCACTTCGCCTTCGGCAAGAGCGACGTGCGGCGGGCCTTCGTGGCCGAGGGTTCGCGCGCGTTCGGCGCGGCGACCGTCTACGCCAACCTGGTCGGCAACGAGGCGGGTCGGACAATCTACGACGGCGACGCCCTGATCGCGTCGGGCGGACGCATCGTCGCCGAGCTGCCGCGCTTCTCGTACCGCGACCACGGTTTGCTGGTCGGCCAGATCGACATCGAGCGCGAGCGCGCCACGCGATCCCGCGAGATCAGCTACATGCCAATCATCGGCGACGCCGACGGCGTGGTGGTCGAGCCGTTCGTGCTCGCCCAGTCCGGCCCGCTCGCTCCCGCCGCCGCCCTGCCGGCCTGGGAGTCCGGCGCAGATCGCAAATACGAGGAGTTCTCGCGTGCGATCTCGCTAGCGCTCTTTGACTATCTGCGCAAGAGCCGATCGCATGGCTTTGTGGTGTCGCTCAGCGGGGGCGCTGACTCGGCGGCTTGCGCTTGCCTCGTCGCCCAGATGGTCGGCTTCGCCCGTGCCGAGCTCGGCGCCGAGGCCTTTGCTGCGCGCCTGAGCCACATCGACGGGATCGACGCCGGTGACAGCGACGCGGCCATCGTCGGCCGGCTGCTGACCTGCGTCTATCAGGCCACCGCGCACAGCTCGCAGACCACACGCGACGCCGCCCGGGGCGTGGCCGAGGCGATTGGTGCTCGCTTCATCGAGCTCGACGTCGACGAGCTCGTCGAGGGCTATGTCGCACGCATCGGCGCCGCGCTCGGGCGAACGCTCGACTGGCAGCACGACGACGTCGCCCTGCAAAATATTCAGGCGCGGGTGCGCGGTCCGTCGGCGTGGCTGCTCGCCAATCTCGGCGGCGCGCTGCTGCTGGCTACCTCAAATCGGTCCGAGGCCGCCGTCGGCTACGCGACGATGGACGGCGACACCTGCGGCGGCCTGTCGCCGATAGCGGGCATCGACAAGGCCTTCCTGCGTACCTGGCTCGGCTGGCTCGAGACCCAGGGCCCCGAGGGGCTCGCGGCGATCCCCGCCCTCGCTGCCGTCAACGTACAGGCACCTACCGCGGAGCTGCGCCCTCCTGCCGAGGGCCAGACCGACGAGACCGATCTGATGCCCTATCCGGTGCTTGACGCCATCGAGCGGGCCGCGATCCGCGACAAACGGATGCCGTTGGAGATCTGGCGCTCGCTGATGGAGGATTTCGTCGACGCCGCTCCAACCGACCTCGCGCTGTGGGTCGAGCGCTTTTTTGTGCTGTGGTGCCGCAATCAGTGGAAGCGCGAACGCTACGCGGTGAGCTTTCACGTCGACGACGAGAACCTCGATCCGCGAACGTGGTGTCGGTTTCCGATCCTCTCGGGCGGCTACGAGGCGGAGCTCGCCGAGCTGCGCGAGGCCGTCGCCCAGACCAGATAGTCGGCGAGTGCGCGCACGCCGGATGCGACCCGCCCGTCGCCGGGTCACGTCGGCCGGGGTGCTAGCGCGAGCCCGTGGCCATCGCCCTGCGTACCACGGCCGCCTCCGCCTCCATCCAGGGCGCCGGATCCATGCGTTCCTTGAGGAAGTCGATGAAGGCACGCGACTTCGGCGCGAGGTGCCGGGTAGTCGGATACACGGCAAAGAGGGAGGGGCCGCTGCCGGTCCAGTCCTCTAGGACCGTCACCAGGCGACCCGATTCGAGCTCGGCGGCGCACTGAAATACCGGCATGAACGCGATGCCGAGGCCCTCTACCGCCGCATCGCGGACCATCGAAAAGTTGTTGACGACCAGTCGACCACCGATCGGCACCCGTCGGGTCTCGTCCGCTCGCGCGAACAACCACTGCGGTGTCGCGCTGCCGCTGAAGACCAGGCATTCGTGGCGCGCCAGTTCGTCCGGGTCGAGCGGGACGCCATGGCGCGCAAAGTACGCCGGGCTTGCGCACAGCCACCGTCGCAGCGGCGCGAGGCGCCGAGCGACGAGACTCGACTCGACCAGCGGGCCGACGCGCACGGCGACGTCGAATCCCTCTTCGATCAGATCGACGACGCGGTCTGTCAGGACGACCTCGGCACGAACCTCCGGGTGCGAGCCCAAGAACTCGGCGATCAGGGTGCCGAGGAACTGCATGCCGAATTCAAACGGTGCGCTGATGCGCAGCACGCCGCGCGGCTGCTCCTGCAGCTCGGCCACCGCCTGCTCCGCACGCTCGACATCGGCGAGGATCCGCACGGTGTGGTCGTAGAGCGCCTGGCCCGCGTCAGTCAGCCCGAGGGTCCGCGTGGTGCGCTGCAAAAGGCGCACGCCGAGGCGCTCTTCGAGCGCGGCCACCTTGCGGCTCACCGTCGACTTCTGCATGGCGAGCAGGCGAGCGGCCGCCGTAAAGGACCTCGTCTCGACGACGCGCGTGAAGACCATCAACTCGTTGAGGTCCATGCCCCCCCTTCAAGAAAGATCAAGGTCGTAGCGGTGACCGACGACCGAAGCGACGACGCTACCAATCGAAGAGGACCATCTGGCCCGTGCGCGGGTCCCAGCCGACATTGCGGCCGTGGTTGAAGTCCAGCCCGACCTCGCGGATTCCCTGGTCGGCGCCGATGTTGCCCATCGCCCTCTTGAAGTTCGCCCGCGAGAAACGCATCACCGCGCCAGCGGAGTCCCGATAGAGCTGCTCAAGCGCCCGGACCCGATCGAGAAAGTCATCGGTCAGCAGGAAATCGCGTCGCGCCAGGGCGCAGAGCCTGGATACGGTCGGGATCTGGGCCAGGTCCTGGCAGCCGTGGAGGAATGCAACGATCCTGGCGACCTCGGGCCCGATCGAGCCGGGCCGGGCGTGATCTGCGAGGAACCGCCGCACCTGGCCCGGAGTCACGCCACCGACGGCGCCCGCCTCGGCGCTGGCCTGCGCCAGAGCCCGGCTGTCGGCGCGGTCGAGGTCAGCAAAGACCGCCGCCAGCTCGGCGCCCGGTACGAAAGCGATCAAGGGCTGCTCGACCAGACCATCGGCGAGACGAACGGCCCGCGTGAATCCGAGCGCCCGGGCGAGGCGGCCAGGGGGGCCGGCGGGTGCGTCCGGTGGTTGCACCGGCGCACCATCGACCCGAAGCGGTACCGGCTCGCCTGCGGGTGTGACGAACCGTCCCAGCGCGGTGAGCCGATCCGCGACGACGTAGAGCGACATGTCGCGTACCAGCTGCTCGGCCGCGCGCACGGCCAGGTGGTCGCGTTTCCAGGCCGCCCAGGTCGGCGGCAGCTTGCGGACCTTCGCGACAAAACACGGCTGCGGCGCCGCGCACACAACAAAGGCGATCGAGAAACCACCCTCGCCCAGCCGGCGAATCTTGGCGCTGGTGCCGTATCGGTCGCTGAGAAAGGTGAGCGCCTCGACCTCGCCTTTGCTGGTTAGCTTGTCGCCCGACGGCTCGCTATCAAAGACAGGAAAGACCGCCTCGCGTACGCCCGGAAAACGCGCGGCGAGGTCGACCTCGATGGGCTCTGCGGCGGCCGCCGCGTCGAAATGCCAGGCTGCTGGCAGGGTGCGTACGTTCTCGGGCGGCTGCCGGCCCGTGTAGTAGACGTCGTCGCGGTGGCCAGCGGGCCAGGCGCTTCCATCGATGTCGACGGTCGTCGTGCACCTGCCAACGCGGTCGTCGCTGGCGACGAAGAGAGGCGGCAAGGGCGAAACCGGGTCGCTCGTCACGCAGCAGCCGCCCAGCGCGATGACGGGCTGACCGCCGCGCGTCTCGCCAGTCGGCCCGAGAGTCGCGCCACCGCAGCCAAGAACGCTGAGGGCGACGACAGCGACTCCGGCCAGCGCCGGGGCGAACGAGGCCAACGAGGCCGACGCGGCCGACGCGGCCGACGCGGCCGGCAGGGTTGCGCGCGCGTCGGCAGCGGCAACGGCAGCGAGAGAGAGGCAGAGACCGCCAAGTGGAGGTCGTGTTCCGAGCGGTCGTGCGTTCATCTTGTCTCCGGCGAGGCCCAAAGGTAGCGCCGACAGCCACCGCGCTCAAGCGCCGCGGCCAGGCGATGGTTCGGTTCGGGGCGAGGACCGGTCATCGGCGACGAGGGCGCCGTCGGGCTCGCCGCTGAAGCGCGCCGGGTGTGCTGGCCAGACTGGCGCCATCCAGGTGATACTGGCTGGATGACGAAGGCTGCGCATCTTCCGTCGCGACCGCGCACGAATCGACTTCGAATCGGCGCCCTTCGCGTTGCGGTGGCTCTCTGCGCTGCGGTTGCCCTTTGCGCTGCGGTGTTCCTCTGCGCATGCGCGGGCCGCCCTGCCAGCGCGCCGCGCGCGCCCCCGTCGACGGCGACCGCGACGACCGCAATCGCAGCAGCTGCCGGGGAGAAGACCCCGGGGGAGACCGCCGATGTCGACCCCGGACCGAGATGGCCGCTGCGCCTGCCTGCGACCGGACGCATTGTCGCCGTCGGCGACGTGCACGGCGATCTGGACGCGCTGATCGGCGTTCTGCGCCGCGCCCGCCTCGTCGACCCGGCCGGCCACTGGGCCGGCGGTGGTGCGACCTTGGTTCAAGTCGGCGATCTGCTCGACCGAGGCAACCACGAGCTGGCCGTGATCGACACCCTCGACCGCCTTGCTGCCGAGGCCGAGGCGGCCGGCGGGCGCGTGGTCGTGCTGCTCGGAAACCACGAGATCATGAACACAATCGGCGATTTTCGTTATGTCGCCCCTGGGGCTTGGCACGCCTTCGACGGCCTGATCGATGCCGACCAGCGGCCTCGGGCAGCCGCGAGCAATGAAGCTGCGCGAGCGATGGCGACGGGGCCCGGCGGTCCGGTCAGCCGCCGCCTGGCCCGCAACCCGCTGGTCGTGGTCATTGGCGACAGCCTCTTCGCCCACGGCGGCGTCCTGCCCGCGCATCTCGTCTATGGCCTCGAGCGCCTCACCACCGACGTGCGTCGCTGGATGTTGGGCCTCAGCCCGATGCCGGCGGCGATCG
>CALGHC010000677.1 GCA_937915965.1 uncultured Myxococcales bacterium | reverse complement strand
GCCGCGAAGCCGGCGCCCTCGTGCAAGGCCCTGCACAGCGGGCGGCCCGAGCTCGCCTCCGGCAGCTATTGGATCGACCCCGACGGCGTGGGAGCCAGCCCCGCCTTCGAGACATGGTGCGAGATGGTCGTCGACGGGGGGGGCTGGACGCGCGTCGTGACCTTCGTCGCCGGCGATACAACCATGTGCAACACCCACAACCGTTGGCAGAAAGCGTTGGCTCTGACGGCGGCGTGGCTGGACGGCGGCGAGGTCATGAGCACCTACTTCAACGTCGGCGCAGTGGCACCTGTCGGCGTGCCCGTCTCGCGGCTGAAGTTCGGGCCCGGACCGTACAAGGCGATCCACACGATGTTCACCTTTCCCGGCTCCCTCGACGGCTGGGACCACGACGCCAGCCCGGCCTTCGACGTCAAGGCGGTCTCCGGCCCTAGCTATGCGAACACGGTCAGCTGGGATTGGGGTGGACCGGCAAGTCACAAGGCGAACTACTGCATCGGCAGCCCGACGCAGGTCTGCGTTCACGAGGGTACGCTGCATGGCAAGTGCGGTCAGATCGCCCACGCCACCGACTGGGCCGCGTCCGGGCGGGCGCACGAGATCTACGTGCGCGAGCCCTGACCTCGCGGTCGCTCGCCTGTTGCTTCCGGCCGCTTGATCTCGAACCGACGCCCTACGGCGTCGCCTCGATGGGCCCGACTTTGTACTTGCCGCCGCCCAGGTCCTCGATGCCGAACCAGCCGTCGCTCACCAGCTTGCCCGCCGCGTCGACCTTCTGCGTCTCGTAGCCCGATGGCGCCTCGCCGGTCTCTGGGTTGAAGTTGAGCGGCCCAGACGCCCCGTCGACGTTGATGTCTTCGCCCTTGAGAAGAGAACCGACCATCGCGGTGATTCGGTTTGGCATGAAGGGGTAGGGCTCGCCAGCCGAGAGGTGCTTGAGTCCCTCGGCGATCGCCTTGCCGCTGACGTTGCCGTCGCCGCCGCTGCCGAGCGCCCAGGCGTGGGCGAGTGCGATGCAATAGACCACGTCGAAAGCGTGCTGGGCGTAGGCCGTCTCGGCTGGGTCGGCGCCATACGCCTTGCTGAAGCGCTCCGCGAACGAATTGTAGGTAGCGGTCGGCGGCTGGCCGGGGCGTGTACAGCGGGCACCAACCAAGGAAACGCCCGTGTCGAGCGGTTGATCCATCAGGCTGCCGTCGCAGGCGCCATCGGCGAGAAACAGCGCGGCGCCGCTGAGCTCGGCGTGCTTGGCACGTTGGTTGACGATCTCCGCGGTGGCCCCCACGGAGGCGACGACGATCACGGCAGCGGCGTTGTCGGCGGCGGCGCCGGCGACCGCGGCGTCGATGCCGCCGCCATCGGCGTCGAAGGTGTGCACGGCAGCGCGCTTGCCTAGCGCCATGCTGATTGACGCGGCGAGGCCGTCGCCGTAGGGGCTCTTGACCGCGACAACGGCGATGGTGTCGCTGGCCGCGACCGTCTGCGATGCCATGTGGGCGAGCACGATCCCCTGGTAGACGTCGCTGGGCGCGACCCGCCACACCAGGCCGTCGTCTGCGAGCCAGGTCAAGTCCTCGGAGGTCGCAGAGATCGCCATGAGCAGCTTGCTGCGCGCCACTGTCACCGACTGGATCGTCTGCGTCTCGGTGCTGGCGTCGGCGATGATCGCCTCGACGCCGGCCTCGTCGATGAGCCAGGTCGCGAGGTCGCGGCTGATCTGACCGCCGCCAATCGCCCAGTCGGCGTGGGTGTCGCAGACCCGCAAGCGCACCCGCCGGCCGCCGATGTCGCGGCCGTCATTGAGCTCCTCGATGGCCAAGCGCATCGCCCGGATGTAGCCCGCGCTGTACTCGTCGACGGCGCCCTCTGGTGTGGTCACCTCGAGGAGCGCGCCGAGATCGAAGGTGGGCAGACCGTCGACGCCATCGTCGATAACCAACTGGCAGCGCGCGGCGGCAAAGTCGATGTCGTCGGGCACGACGCTGCTGCATGCCGTCGCCGCGACCAGGGTGCCGGCCGCTAGAAGGCACAGTCGGCGCCAGGCCGGCGTCGCCGCGGCGGTGGTGGTCCGTCGTTGCATGTCTATCTCCAGCCGAGGCATGTCTATCTCCAGCCGAGGCGCACGCCGATGCCGGCTGGTGCAGGTCCTGGCATCAGCGCGATGGCGCCGTCGTCGTCCTGTCGCGTCCACAGCCAGATGCCCGCCGCGGTCGCCGCGAGGCCGACGCCGGCGACGATGCCACCACCGTAGAGCCAGGTCCGGTAGCTGGACTCGGCGTCGCGGGCTTGGGCCGGCGTCTTCGTGGTAATCAGGCCGCTGCCGCCGGTGTCGAGCTCCGTGGCCAGAGCGCTGCGGTCCGACGAACCAGTCGCCAGCATCCACAGGCCCGCGCCGACGGTCGCCGCGCCCAGGCCAGTGGTGAGCCACGCTGCGGTACGAG
>CALGHC010000676.1 GCA_937915965.1 uncultured Myxococcales bacterium | reverse complement strand
CGCGGCGGCGCGGCGGGCCAGCTGCAGGCTGCTTTGCGGCACGCCGTCGGGGTCGAGACCGTCGACCTGCCAACCGGGCGCGTCGAATTGAACGCGGTGCGGCCGCGAAGAGCCGAGCTGCAACGTGACGGTGCTGCCGCCAGCGAGGCGGCCGTCGATCTCGACCAGGTGACTGCCGGCGGTGAGCCGCACGGCGATCAGGCCGCTCTCGGTGCGCAGCAGGCGATGAGTGACCTCGCCGTCGACGCGCACCTCTTGAATCTGCAAGGCGGACTGCGGCCCGGGCAGCTGCCAGCCAGCGTCGCGCTGGGCGTGCACCTCGGCGCGGATCTGGATCCGGTCGCCGTTGACGACGGCGGTCGCCTGCGGCGCCACCGTGCACGGCCCCTCACATTGGCCGGCGGAGAGAAGGCGCCGCTGCAGCTCGGCGAGGAGGGGCTCGGACGGGTGGTTGAGCGCCTCGGCAGCGGCGATGTTGTTGGCGAACTGCCGCAACTGCTGCTGGGCCAGCTGGCGCTGCTGGGGAGGAGGCGGCGAGGCCCCGTACGCCGGCGAGGCGGCGACCAGCGAGGCGGCGCCGCCGGCGACCAAGGCCGCGATCAGCGCGGCGGTCGAACCAGCCGAGGCGGCCGAGCCAGACGAGCCAGACGAGCCAGACGAGCCAGACGAGCCAGACGAGCCGGCCAAGCCGGCCAAGCCGGCCAAGCCACCCGAGCCGCTCTCGCCGCTCGAGGCGAGCCCGCGCCACAGGTCGCGGTAGCGTCGCCACTCGAACATCGCGAGAGTGAGCAGCACCAGCAAGGCGACGCGAGCGAGGGCGACAAGAAGACCCCAGCGCGGCGACAGCAGCCACAGTTCAAGGTTCTGATCGCGTTGCACGGGGCCATTCCACTGCAGCGACCAGCTGCGCCAGCGCCAGGTGGGCACGCCCGGGCCGGTTTGGACGACCGCCTTGGGATCGATCTGCTGGAGCTGCGCCGAGTTGGAGCGCCAGCTGCCGTACTTGCCGCCCTTCTTGGCGTTGGCGAGGCGGCGCCGCGGCTTCGCTTTGGCCTTGGTCTCCATGCCCTCGACGCCGCCAACGGCCTGGTCGTACTGCGCCCCGGAGGCGTCCTCCGCCATCGACTCGGGCGGTGGCGCAGACGCAGGCATGGACTCCTCTTGGAACTTGTCGGCGCCTGCCGCGAGGAAGTCGATGGTCCAATCGCCTCCCTGACCGGCGCCGGTCTGCGGGTAGACGCCGCCGCGGATCTGCAGCACCGCGAACGGCACCAGCACGGTCACCAGAGCGATGGTCGCGCCAGCGCGCCACAGCCAGGCCAGGCGGCGAAACCAACCGGGCGGCAGCACTCGCAGCAAGGCGATAGTCGCGAGCAGCTGCAAGAAGACCTGATCGGGCGCGTCGGGCTGATCGTGGGCGAGCACCAGCGCGCACAGCGCGACGAGGCCCCAACGCCAGCCAAGCAGGCGCGCGGTGCCCAGAGCGACCATCAGCACAAAGAAGAAATCCAGGAGGGTCCAGCTCGACAGCCAGGTCCCGGGCACCTCGTCGACGCCGGACGCGCCCAGGAGCTGCCAACCCGGAGGAAGCATCAACTGGATGCCGAGCGACTGCGGGTCGAAGTCCCAGCCGACCGCGGCGATCTCGGCGCCAGCGCGTGGCAGCCGCAGCTCGGCCTGCAGGTCGAGGGTGCCTTGGCGCAGCTCGACCCCGGGTCGACCGCTCGGCACGCCGCGGGTGATCAGCAGGTCATCGCCCTCCCGCTGGTCGCGCACCCGGCCCAGGGCGCCGTCGCCGACGAAGTCCAGGCGCCAGTCGCGGTACATATCGCCCTCGACGTGGTCGCGCACGGTCAGCCCGGAGCCGTCGAGGTCGAGCCACAGCTCGCGCTGCAGCGACAGGCGGTTGGGGGGCGCCTCTTGTTCGCCGCGGCGGCTCTCGGTCAGTTCGAGGCGCTCGCCGGCGTGGGCGACGAAGGTGCGGCCGCCGCGCCAATCGGCACCGAGCTCGGTCCGCTCGGCGTCAATCGGGGTGAGGCCCGCGAGCTCGACGGAGCGGATCTGCTCGTTGGGCTCCCAGACCCAGGTCTCGACCGCCTCGTCGAGGGTGCTGGCGTCCTCCGAGGCGTCGGCAACGCGGCGCGGGACCTCGAGCGATGCCGGCGGGCTGGCAAAAACCGACGTCACCTCGACCTGGTGGCTGCCCGGCCGGGCGTGAACGCGCACGCCACCGTCGGCGATGACTTCGGCGGGCAGGTCGCCCCCCAGGGCGACGGCGCGGCCGCCGGGGAGGAGGACTCCGGCGAGGGTCAGATCCCGCACCCGACCGGACACGTGCAACATCAGCCGGGTCGTGACGCGCATCGGCACACCGTCTGCCAGCCGGCGATGAACCGAGACCCGCAGGCCGTCGGTCTCCTCGACGCCGGCGCCGCTGTCACTCTGCAGCCACAGCTTGCCGCCGTCGCGGCGCACCCTCTCGACCCGCTCGCCGTCGCGATAAAGCTGCACCGAGGCGACGTCGGCGGGCACGCTCACGACCTCGGCGGGCCGGCCCCATTCCAAGCGACCGTCGATCTGATGCAGGCCCGCGCCGATGCGCACGACCGGGCCGTCGGTGTCGCCTTGCTGCACCACCAGGGGACGACCGGCGAGGCGCACGGACTGAGGCCAGATCCTCTCGTCGCCAGGCAAGGCGACCAGCCCGGGGCTGTCGCGCCAGACGTGCAGAACAAAGTCGGCGCCGTGGGCGTCGACGCGCAGCTCGAGAAGTCCGGGCCACACGCAAGCTTGATCATCCTCGACGTCGGCACAATCGCGGTCGGCGAAACCGTGCAGAACCCACGGTACCCATGGGCGCAGGACGTCGGGTACGACGGCCTCTTCGGTCAAGGCCTGGGCCGGTACGGCGCTCGAAGCCGCGGCGGCACAGAAGGCGGCGACAAATGTGAGAGCGACGGCGGAGCGGGTCGGGCAGTTCATCGGGAGCCTCCGGGGCGCGCGGTGGCGGCGGCCGCCTGGGGGGAGACGCAACAGCGAGTGCGATGATCTACGCCGGTTCGGGCGCCCAGGTCCAGCGAGGCCGCGGCGCGCGCCGGCGCGAGCGCTCGACGAGGCCGTCCGCAGCCCGAGGGGTGAATTACCCGAAGCCGAACGATCAGATTCCAAGGCGTAAAAGGTGACTTCAAAGAGCAGCAGGCATAGGATCTCGCATCGAAGAGCGGCCGCAATCGTGCGCCTGTGGCCAGCAGCTCCTCCCCGCGCCCCAGCCCTGCGGTTCATGCCGAACCCCTTGCCGATCCTGGTCGTCGATCCGAGCGCCGACACCGCGGCGTTGGTCGAGTTGCTGGCGCACGCGCCGGTAGTCGCCGCGCGTGACGCAGTGGCCTTCGCCGAGGCGCTCGCCGCGTCCCGTTGGAGTGTCGCGGTCGTCGAGATGGAGCTGGGCTGGGCCGAAGGGCAGGCGGTGGTCGCTGCGCTGCGCCGCAGGCTGCCATCCGCGCCGGTGATCGTCTTCACTGCCCAGGACGGCGCCGACGCCATCGAGGCAGCAGAGCGCGCCGGTGTACGTGCCTGGCTGCCGCGCACCACGAGCGGTTCGCTGCGCCTCGGCCGGCTGATCGCGGCCATCCACCTGCAGCAGAGCGTCGCCAGCGACGCGACGGCGACTGCCGCAACGACCGACGCGCCGGTGGCGACGCCCCCGCCCCCGCCTGCGGACGACTCGCTCCCGGTCGTCCTGCGCAGCTCACTCGACGCGCTGGCGGCGCTGCGCACCGGCGCCTGGCGCACTCCGACGAGCGACGAGAGCGACGCAGCCGAGGGCGAAGACGACCCAGCGGAGCAACGCGAGCGGTGGCGACTCCTCGCCGCCCGCGCACACCAGCAGGGCTACATCGACGCCGAGACCCGCGCCCTCGAGCGGCTCGCCGAGCTCGACCCTGGCGACGCCAAATCGGTGGAGCGTTTGATGGCGTTGCACCGCGAGGCGCGGCAGTGGCGCCGGCTGGTCGCGCTGCTGTCGTCGGTCACCGCCCGGGTCACCGACATCGAGACGGTCCGGCGGCGCAGCAAGCAGCTGGTCGCCGTCTTCATCGAGGAGCTCAACGACCCCGAAGGCGCGATCGCGACCTGCCGGCAGTGGCGGCGGCGCGACCCGACCAACGAGGATCTGGTGCGGGTCCTGGGGGATCTCCTCCAGCGCCTCGACCGCTGGCCAGAGTACGCCGAGCTGCTCGCCGAGCTGGCCGAAGAGGCCAGCGACGCCGCCGTTCGCAAGCGGCTGCTCGACGAGCGCGACCGGGTCCGGCGCGAGCGTGGACTCGACGAAGAGCCGCCCGCCACGGTCGGTGAGGTGGACGACGCCACGCCTGCAAAACGAGCGCGCGGCGCCGAGCGCGTCCGACCGCAGCCGGTGC
>CALGHC010000675.1 GCA_937915965.1 uncultured Myxococcales bacterium | reverse complement strand
GGCGAAACCGCAGCAGCGGGATCGCTGGTCTGACCATCGCAGCCGAAGGCGGCCGTCTGCATCAGAATCAGGGCGGTTGTTGCGAACAGTCGGCCAGTCAGGCTGACTTTGGACCACAGCGGCTTTACCACGGCTCCCTCCATCGTTTTCGTCTGCGAAAGATGCATCATCGACCTCCGTGGGGGGAAGCGTCTGCTCCCATCAGCATACAGACGCGGCCGCGCTTGCGCAAGCGAATCCGAGGCGTTGGGGTGATCGGGTGGCCAGGGGGGTCCGGTGCCCGGCTGCATTCGCCGCCCCCAAACCACCGACACCAACCCCAGACCCCGGATTTCGACCCGCGCCCGAGGCGCTGCCGTGAAGTCGCCAAGGCGAATCGGTTGCCGTGAAGTTGCCAAGGCAGATCGATAGCGCCGCGCGGGGGGCGCAGCGGAGGGGGGCGCCGCGAGTCGCGCTCAGAAGCAGATCGTCATCATCGGCAAGGCGAGGGTGGGGTTGACGACCATCTCGCCCGTCAGCTGCAGGGATTTGTCGAGGCGGACGATGCCGCCAAAGCTCGCCGACAAGAACAACCAGGGCGTGCCATGCGCGACCGCGGCGTGACCCACATTGAACTTCCAGACAAACGAGCCGAGCTGCTTCTGCGTCGCGGTGTCGAAGGCCACCACCGCTGACGGCACATTCGCGCTGGCCACCTCGTCGCCCTGCGGGATCATCTTCTCCCAGGTGACGACGTAGAACGTCTTGTCGTCTTCGGAGAACTCGCACCAGTGGGCCAGCCCGTCGGTCGGCACGATGACCGCCTTATCGATGTCATCGATGGGAAACAGCACCGCGGCGTTGTCTGTCAGGTCGCACGACAGCATCCATTTGCCGTCGTGCGAAGGCGTGATGCGACTGGGTCCGATCCACTTGGCGACCGGGCCGTTGGTCGGCAGCGACAACGCGGCGTCGATGGTGCCGGTAGCGATGTCGATGACCGAGATTGTTTTGTTGTCCCAGTTGCCAGCGTAGGCCTTGCTACCGTCCTTGGAGACGGCGACCGACATCGGCGAGTCGGTGTTGATCTGCAGGACGGTCTTGTCCAGGTCGGTGCGGAAGACCGAGACGATCGTCGACAACTTGGGCGGCGCGCCGCCCTCGGGGAAGATCAGCATCTCGCCTTCCGACATGACGATAGTCTTCGCGTCCGGGGTGGCGGCGAGGACGCCCATCTTCAGCCCCGCCGGCTTGGAGTAGATCATCTTCCAGTTGTCGGGGGTCGGACCGACCTGCTCCCAGCGCTCGAGGGAACCCATGGTCTTCTTGTCGTCCACGTCCCTGTTCGGGATGTAGGCGACCTTCTGGCCCGGCAAGATGGCGCAGCCGTGCACGTGGGCGTGGCCGTTGCCGATCTGTATGAGCTCCTTCATGGTTGTCAGATCGAAGACGACGAACTTGCCCGTCATGGTCGCGCCGAAGCCGATCGTAGCAGGCGGATACGGCGACATGCCGCCGCCGTCGTCCTGGTCCAGCGTATCGGCGTCGGTCGAGGAGTCATCCGAGGTCTCGGTCGAATCGACAGGCTCCGACTGGTCACCTTCGTCCGCCGCGTCGACGACATCCGGGTCTGGAGCCACGTCGGCTGGCGAATCCCCGTCAGAAGGCGACAGGCCGTCGGCGGTGTCTGCAGTGGGCGTAGCGTCGTCGGTCTCGGCCGTGTCGACGGGAGCGTCCGACTGGTTCTGGTCGCCCGGATCGGTATCAACAGGCGCGTCGGTATCCATGAGCACGTCGGTGTCAACGAGCGCGTCGGTGTCAGCGATCACGTCGGCGTCGACGAGCGCTGCGTCGACGGCGTCGACGGCGGCCCCCAGGTCATCCTCGCCACCGTCCGAGGTACACGCGCCGACCGCGCCGAAGGCCAAAGCGACCAACACCAGCGCGCATCGCGACGACGTCCACGGACGCGACGAGACCCGCTGCACGGGACCCGGGCGGCCAGCGCATGGCGCCGCGGGTTGGATTCTATAGACAGGACGCCTCATGGTTTCACCGTTCCAGGAGGGGCGTTCCGGCGGCACCTTCGGCTGGCGCCCGGTCCGTGTGACCGGGGCCAGTGAATCGCCATCTGAATCCTCGCGACCAGGTCCGAACTCCCCCAAGTCAGCCTACGTGGCCCCCTGAGGCCAGTCAACAAAGGCAACGTGACCAAGTCTTCGTTACTGCGGGCTGATCGGCCACGCGATCGTCGAGGCTGTGACGGACAGATCCGGTCGTTTGGCGCCCCGACGCGTCTTGACGCTGCCAGAGCGCGGCGATAGGGTCGCCGAGCGGCGGCGCGCCCAGATCCGCCAAACTACGAAACAAACGGGCCGTTGGCGCCGCATCAGTCCGTCTCGTGGGCGCAGTCAGTCACGTGGGCGGCGGCCGCAGTTCGATCTGGTGGACGCCGACGCTGTCGGCAACGCGAGGCGACGGAGACGCGTGCTACGCGCGCACCACCGCGTGTTACCTTTGCCACCTGGCGTGTGCCACGCGCGGGTCAACCACGCGCGGATCAGGCAGATCAAGCGGACCAAGAGCGGACCAAGAGCGGACCAAGAGCGGTCCAAGAGCGGACCAAGAGCGGACCAAGAGCGGACCAAGAGCGGACCAAGAGCGGATCAAGAGCGGACCAAGAGCGGATCAAGAGCGGATCAAGAGGGACCAGGATGAACAAGCTTCTTCGAATTGCCGGTCGCGTTGCCCTGGCGTGGTTGGTCATTCTGGTCTGCGCCGCGCTGGTCGGCGAGGTGGCCCGGCGCGCGCGCAGTGGCGGCCTGCCGCCGGAGCTGGCCGGTCTGGTGCATCACCCCGCGCATGCCGGCAACGAGGCCCAGGCGGAGGCAGCTGTGCGCGACGTCTTTCGTTCCGTGCGCACGACCTCGACCTACGACGCGTTCAACGGCTGGCACTACGGCGCCTTCGACAGCCCGACCTGGAAGACTGACGCCTGGGGCTACCGCCAGGTCGGCGGCGCTCCGGCAGGCGCCAAGCACCACGCGTACCTCTTTGGCGGCTCGACCCTGGCCGGATGGGGCGTCCTCGCCAACGACTCGATCCTGGCCAAGGTTCAGGCGCGTCTGCCCGATACCGAGGTCGTCAGCGGTGCACACGGCGCCTACACCAGCCGCCAGAACCTGACCGGGCTGCTGAGGTTGGTCGCGGACAAGGGCCGACTCGATGGCGATGTCGTGGTGTTCTACGACGGCTACAACGACTTCTGGATCGGCTGCTCGGTCGGAGACCCGGCCAAGGTGACCCTCTTCGAAGGGACCTTGGAGCGATTCTACAAACAAGGCCGGGCCGAGCGCAGCAACAGCGCGTTCAAACCGCTCACCGACGCGCTGTGGGTGCCGATCGCCGATGCCTGGAGCCGTCTGACCACCCACGGCGGCAACGACATCCCAACGGGTTCCAAGTGCGACAGCGAGCCCGAGCGCCGCCGGCGTATCACCCAGCAGCTCATCGCCAACTGGAGGATGGCCAAAGCGATTACCGAGGAGCACGGCGGCCATTTTGTCGGGTTCTTCTCCCCTGCCCTGCCGCTGTCGAAGAATAAGGGGGACTACATCCCAGCCTCGGTGCGGGCCTTCATTACGCGCCGCGACGTGCCGTTCGCCCTGGCCCAACGAGAGGCGGCGGCGGCCATCGCCCAACTCGGTCAGGACTGGGCGCGCGATTTGACGGGGCTCTTTGACGCGACCCCCGAGGCGGTGGTGTTTCTCGACGCGACACATGTCACAGCGCTGGGTGCCGACGTCGCCGCTGCGGCGATCGTAGAGGCGATCGCCCCGCTGATCTCCGATCCGGGCAAGGCGGCGGCAGCGCAGGAGGAGGCAACGGCGGCGGCGGAGGCGGCGGCAGCGGCAGCGGCAGCGGCAGCGGCAGCGGCAGCGGCAGCGGGC
>CALGHC010000674.1 GCA_937915965.1 uncultured Myxococcales bacterium | reverse complement strand
GCTGCGCGGCAGAGCTGCCGCACGGGCCGATGGTCGCCGCCCGCACCGGCGACGTCGTCCTGGAGAATCACGTCGCCCGCTTCGTTGTACGCGTCGGGCACCACGGGCACGCCATCGCCGGTCTCTCTGGAGGCCACGTCGTCGACGCCGTGCGAATCGGCCCCAGCGGCGCGCAGGTCGGCAGCGACGCCCTGCGCGAGTGGGTGATCAGCGCAGACTTCCACACGATCCTCCCCGATTCCGTAGACTTCGAGGTAGACAGCGACGGCGGCGAGGCGCGCGTCGTGGTGCGGGGCGCGCTCGTACCGTTTCCGACGCTGCACGCGTACTTTCAGCCCGATATGCCGCTCGCACAGGTCGAGCACGTCTATGCCCTGCGACCAGACGAGGCGGTCCTTGAGCTGCGCACGACCGTGTCGCCCTCCGGTGGCAAGGCGCTCAGCGCGTTGATCGGCGACGTGACCCTGTGGGCCGGCAGCTTGGGTCTCTATCTGCCCGGGATCGGCGGTGGCGAACTTCCGCTCTCGGCGAAGGCCAGCCATGTCGGTTTCGCGCCGATCGTCGGCGCGGACGACACCCCTGCCGTCGCCCTGGGTTTCGGGGCGATGCTCAGCGTGCTCAACGCGCAGGGTATCGTCGCCTTTCTTCAACCCGCAGACCCGATCCCGGCCATTGGCCGCACGTTCGTGCGTCACCTCGCTATCGGTGGCGCCGCGAGAGATGACCTCGCCGCCGCGATGGCTGCGGCCACCGGTGCTGCCGTCGCCAAGGTTCGAGTCGACGGGCAGGTGGACAACTTCTGGCCGGGCGTTGAGGTCGAGGTGTACGACGTCGACGGTGCGCCGTTGACGCGCTGTCGCCCGGCCGCGGACGGCGCCTTCTCCTGCGAGGTGCCGGCCACCTGCACCGCGGCGCGGGTCGTCTGGCTTGGTGTGGGCCTCGGTGACGCCGCTGGGCTGGTGGAAGCAGCAGGCGGCCCGATAGAGCCGCTGGTCTTTGCGGACTCGGAGCGTGCGTCTGTACAGCTGCACGCGCCCGCGATCGCGCGCGTGACCGCGACTGTCGAGGGGGGGCAAGGTGAACCGCTCGCCTTCCGGCTGACCGCCTGGCCAGCCGCCGTGCCGCTTCTTGGTCAGCGTATGTTTGTCTCCACGACCGGCGCAGGTACTTTCGTTCTGCCGGCAGGACAGTGGGACCTGTGGCTGCACCACGGCCCGGAGTACAGCGAGCACGCCGCGCATGTCGCCCTCGCGCCCGGTCAGGAGCTCGCGCTTTCCGCGACGCTTGAGCCGGTCGTCGATAGCGTCGGTTGGGTCGCCTGCGATCTGCACGTCCACGC
This sequence comes from uncultured Myxococcales bacterium, assembly GCA_937915965.1. Taxonomy (GTDB): domain Bacteria; phylum Myxococcota_A; class UBA9042; order UBA9042; family UBA9042; genus CALGHC01. The sequence continues at coordinate 4,845 of CALGHC010000674.1, read as the reverse complement.
CGAACACAGCGCCGACTCTTTCGTGCCCAACGGCCGTCGGCTTCAAGGCGCGGTCGCAGAGGGTCTCGACTACGTGGTTGCGACCGACCACGACTTTGTCACCGACTACCAGCCGTGGTTGGCCGCCGCCGGTCTGACCGAGCGGCTGACCGTGCGCAGCGGCGCCGAGGTCAGCACGGCGCAGCTGGGCCATTTCTGCGTCTGGCCGTTGGTCGCCGACGCGAACGCAAGCGGCAACGGTTCGCCGGCCTGGTACGGCAAGGAGCCCCTTGAGTTGCTCGCGCTGCTGCGCGGCGACGGCACCAAGCGTGTCGTGCAGTGCAATCATCCCCGCGGCAGCCAGAGCTACTTCAACGGCATTGGTCTGGTTGCTGCGGAGGTAGATCCGGAGCTCGTCTCGTTCGACGCCATGGAGCTGCTCAACGGCAAGCGTTTGGGCGACACCGATGAGGTCATGGCGGACTGGCGCGGGTTGCTGGCGCGGGGCCTGCGGGTGACGGCGACCGGCACCAGCGACAGCCACACCGTGGAGAACTTCGTCGGCAACGCCCGCACCTACGTCTGGTTGGGTTCGGCCGCTACCGGACCTCGCGACCGACAAGGGGCCTTTGCTGGCGCCGACGTCGAGGCTGCGATTCGCGCCGGTCGGGCCTTCGCGACGACCGGTCCTCTCCTGACGCTAGAGGTCATCGCAGCCGGTGGTGCGACGGCCCACATCGGCGACACGCTCGCGGCTGGCAAGGCGGCCGTCGTCGTGCGTGCGGTCGTTGAGGCGCCAGCCTGGATCGCGCTGGGAACCGTCGAGCTGGCGACCGAGGGGACCATTCTTGTCGCCCAGCATGTAGCCGACACCGCGGTCGTCGACGGTCGCCGGCAGGCGGTCGTCGAGGCGATATTGCCGGCAGGTCAAACGGACACATGGGTTCACGCGGTTCACCGTCCCGGAACCGGCTCGTCGAGCCCCGGTCTTGCCCGCGAGTCCTGGGCCGTCACCAACCCCGTGTTCATCGATCGCGATGGCGACGGTCGCTGGCGCTAGCCTCCCGTGGTCGGGCCGCTCGATCGCTGGAACGCACTGTTCGCCGTAGCTGGCGCTTCGATGGCGCCTCGATGGCGCGCCGGCTCTGGCACATCGTTCGAACACAATCGCTCACGCCGAATGAAGAGTTGTTTGGCGGGCCGATTCGGGCTGGCACAACGTCGCGGACGGCCCTACATTGATTCTAGCCTGATTTGGGTGCCGTCCTGCGCGGCCACCAGGACCACTTGCCAGAACATCGTGTGCTGTAGTCACCCCGACGCGACCTGACCAATGAGTCGGTCGCTTTCGCACGGCCGCCGCCGGTCTCCTCGACCCGCGGGTTCTCTCGTTTGCGTCCCTTGTCCTGCTTGACGTCCGCTTCCTCCGTCCCCGTCTCCTTCGCCTTCTCTGGCCTCCCCCCCTTCGCCTCGGCCCCCGGCCGGGGTGCCCCACACACAGGTCTGTCGCGATGCCGCACTGCAATCTTTTGCATGTTTGCGCTGTTGTAGGCGCTGTCACCCGCGCCGGCGCTGCCATCTCGCTTCTGGTGGCCTGCGCCGGCCCCAGTGAGATCGGCTCCGTCGTCGCCGACAATGTCGCAGGCGTAGCCGCCGCTGACATCACCGCAGCAACGCCGGACGCAAGTTCGCGTTGGGCCGACGCGCCGTCGCCGTGGGACGCTCGCGTTGGAGCCGACAGCGCTGTCGGGCCTGACGGCGCCGTCGGGTCTGACGGTGCCGATGCGCACGATGCGTTGCCCGAAGCTGGCGCTGGGTCCGGTGACGCGAGTCTCGATGAAACCGCGCAGGGCGCAGGGGACGTAGACCAAGACGCCGGGCAGGCCGCCCAGGACGCAAGTGGGCCCGATGACGCGGACGACTCGGCGGCCGCGGTCGACGTCGACGCTGTTGGAGATGACGCTGTTGGAGATGACGCTGTTGGAGATGACGCTGTTGGAGATGACGCTGTTGGAGAAGACGCCGACGGCAGTGAGAGCGAACCTGACGCGGGCGGGCAAGCGGGAGGCGAGGAAGATGTGGCCGTCGATGCCGGCCAGCAATCGGACGCAGAGACCGAAATCGCTGAACCCGCGTTGGCGCCGCAGGTGGCGAGCGCAAAGGCCGAGGGCGCGGCCGCAGGTCCGCGGGTCGCGTTCACCGCCACGGTCCCCGCTGATGGGAGCGTCGCCGTCGAAGTGGCGTTGCGCGACCTGCAGGGTGTGTACGGCGTCGCCGGTCATCTGCGCTACGACCCCGAAGCTCTCGAGGCCGTCGAGATCGTAGCGCACGACGTCCTGACTGGGCCGGGCTACGTCGGCCGGTCGCTCGCGGCGCTGTCGATGCCTGGCCGGATCGTCGTCGGCGCTGCACGTTTCCAGCTCGGATCTTCGAAGAAGGGTCTCGTGGGCACGGACGTCGACGTCGCGACCTGGGTCAGCATGCGTTTCGTCGCCAAGAAGACGGGGATCCACACCTTGAGCTTCGAGCCGAGTCGCAGGGTCGCGCTCGCTGCCAGCAAGAAGCCCATTGACCTGGTTTGGGGTTCACTGAATCTGATCGCGGTTTCGGAGGCACCATGAACGGTCCGCGCTGCTTGATCGCTGTGGCCGCCGTCCTTGTCGTCTCGTCTGTCCCCGCGGCGGTCCAGGCGACGCCGTCGCTGCCACCGCCGGGCATGCCGCTGCTTGACGGTAGCGCCCTCGCCATCGCCGCAAAGGCGTTGGCCGCTGAGGCCAGCTACCTGCACCCGCCCGTGCCGGTGTGGGCCGACCCGCCCGCGCCGGCGTGGTCGCCAATTCAGGACGTCGCCAGCAATTTCTCGAAGGTTGCCCCGTATCCGTGGAAGATCGAGCAGCAGCGGCTTCGCGTCGAGCTCACCGGCACGTTCGGCGAGCTGCACATTCGCAACAAGGTCAGCGTTCGCGCCAAGGACCCAGGCGTCAGCAAGCTGACCTTCCTTTCGCGTCCATTGGATTCACCGCAGGTGTTCGCTCCGTCGGCCGCTTCCGCGAAGGTCACCGTCGACCTCGGCGACCCGTCCTTCGTGGTGCTGACCGTGAACCTGCCCGTGCCGCTCGTCGTCGGGGCCTCCACTGAGGTTGTTATTGACTACATGATGACGCCCGTTTGCGACCCAACCTCGCTGGTCGCGATGACGTGTGACTTCGGCGGCCAGGTGACGACCGTGATCGGCCAGGGCCTGATCCTGATGCACGGTACCAACCCGTACCAGCCCTTTGGCCACGACTTCGATCTCGTCACCTGGCCAGGCACGATGGGCGTCGGCAGCGGCGAGCCGGCCGGGACTTCGCCCGGCGAGAATGGTCAGCAGATCTGGCACCGCAGCGAGCAGGAGCTGGGCATCGGCGGCGCGTTCGCCATCGGCGAGTTTGCCGTCGTGGGTGCCGCCCTCGCCAAGCCCGGCAAGTTCGGAGCGCCAAGCGTGAGGGCGCTCGTGTTGTCCGACTCGACGGGGGTCGCCGAATGGCTTGTCGTCGCGACCGACGCGATCAGTCACATCGGCAAACAGACGTTGACGTTCCCCTGGACGCATCTCGACTTCGTGCAAGGTCAGCCAGGCCTCGGTGGTCGCGCGTTGCTCGGAACCATCTTCTTGGGGCGGGAGCTGCTCGATGTGCCGGCGGGGGACGTGGCCGCGACGGACGCGACGCGGCGGGTGCTGACTCACGAGGTCGCTCACCAGTGGTGGGGTACGCTCGTGCACCCTCATGGCCTCAACGACCTCTTCCTGTCCGAGTCGATGGCCGAGTACTTCGCGTGTGCCTACGCCGCGGAGAAGCTCGGCAGCCGCAAGGTGTGCATCGAGAACGGCCAGAGCTACTTGTACACCGTACCGCCTGGCAAGGATGTCGCGGTGGCTGGCAACGACGTCATGTCGTCGGCGTACATCGTCCCGGTTCTGTATCACAAAGGGTCCGTAGTCCTCGACATGCTGCGCCTCGAGCTCGGCGACACCCTCTTCTACAAGGCCCTGGCGAGCTTCCTTGCCGGAAACTACCGTGAATACGCGAGCCTCGACGACTTTCGCGGCCACATCCAACAGGCCGCCGGAACCGATCTGGATTGGTTCTTCAAGCAGTGGCTCTTTGGCACGGGCGCGATCCGGATCGCGCTCACCGGCCGCACTGCAGTGACCGATGGCGTCGAGACCTGGCGCATGCGAGTGCGCTGGCCCGGGGCGAAGCTGTTTCGTTTCTCGCTGCCCGTCACGCTGCACCTCGCCGACGGCAGCGCGGTCGAACATCTGCTCCCCGTGCTGCCGCCTCCATCTGGCAACGAGCTCATCATCGAGGTCGCAGCGCCCGCCGAGGTGATCTCAGCGGAAGTGGACCCGGATCACGTGCTGCTGCGTCAGGCGACGGGGGAGACAGCCGGCGACATCGACCTCAACGGTCACGTCGACGGCGCTGACCTGGTCGCGCTGGCTTTCGCGAGCGGCTCCGCGGTTGTCGCGACCAAGCAGGGTAAGACCGGCTTCTTGCCCGATGCCGCCTTCGACGAACGCTTCGACCTGTGGCCTGACTACCGCGTCGATCTCCTGGATGCCGACGTCGTTATCAGCCACGCAGGCGCCCATGCGGAGGCCTTCTGATGCCGACCAACCGCCGTCGCCAGCACATCCGCTGGTCGGTTCTAGCTCGGATGGCGGTGAGCACCTGGCTGTGGGCATGTTCGGCGCCGCCGTCGTCCGACGGAAGTGGCGATGGCGAAGCTGCAGTCGAAACCGACGAGGCCGCAGCGGAGGCCGATGTGGCCTCCGACGAGGGCAGCGCCGGCCGGCCCGACGGCACGCTGGGCACGGAC
>CALGHC010000673.1 GCA_937915965.1 uncultured Myxococcales bacterium | reverse complement strand
CCGGCTCGAACATCACCTTCTCGTAGATGATCGTGCCTTCCCACGTCAGCATGACCTTCAGGAAGCGGGCGCTCTTCTCGTATTCAGGGTGCGCGGCGACGGCGGCGAGGCCACCGAACACGCCCATGATCGCACCGAAGACCACCATCGCGAGACCCCAATCCAGGGTCACCAACGTCTGGTCGATCAAGCCGCCGGTCTCGGTGTTGCAGAGGCCAAGACCGCCGGAAACACAGGGCGTCAGCGCCCAGACGTTCTGGTAGGTGTAGGCCATCGCGGCGATCTGCACCAGCGACAGGATCGCGACGAACCAGCCCAGCTTCTGCTTGCGCTTCTGCAGGATCACGGCCGCCAGCGCGCCCATGATGACAGCCATCACCAGCGACAGTTGACCCGTCAGCACCTGGTAGCTGTGGAACGCCATCTCCTCTTCGTCGACGAAGATGAAAGGCAAGATGATGGGGCCGAGGAGGGCCAGGGCGCTGCCGATGAGTGCCAGGATGCTACCGCCGCTCATGGGTCTCCTTTGAGGTGTCTTGAACTCAAACAGCAGCTGAGACGCTGCCTCTGTCGCGCTGTTCGCGGACGAGAGCGACGGGATGCTATGTCCCGGTCTTCGCTCTCGTCAAGCAACGCATGGCCGACCTGCGAGCCCTGTTTTTTCAGCGCTCGCGCCGACAATGCGGATCGTGGTGCCCACGCTCGACAAAGGACACCGGTCAAGGCGAGTCGAGGCCACCGCAAGAGCATCGACGCGCGGAGCGCTGGTCCGATCTACTGATCGTGAAAAAAAAGCTGGCAACCTGAGCCGTCGGCACCTAGGCGTGCGCTGTCACCGTCCCGTCGTGGCGAGGGGACCGAACGCCGCGTCCAAGCCGCGCTTCAGGTCGGCGAGCAAGTCGTCGATGTGCTCGATGCCGACGCTCAGGCGGATCAAGCTGTCCGAGATGCCGAGCTCGGCGCGCTTCTCGGCCGGGATCGAGGCGTGGGTCATGATCGCGGGATGCTCGATCAAGCTCTCCACGCCACCCAGGCTCTCCGCCAGACAGAAGACGTGCACCGTCTCCAGAAACACGCGCGCTTCGTCGATGCCACCCTGCAGGACCATCGACACCATGCCGCCAAATCGCGTCATCTGGCGCTTGGCCAGATCGTGCTGCGGGAAGCTGGCGAGGCCTGGATAGATCACCTGCGAGACGCGCGGGTCGGCTTCGAGGAAGGCCGCGACCTGCTCCGCGTTGTCGCAGTGGCGCTCCATCCGCACGGCGAGGGTCTTCAGGCCGCGCAGCGTCAGCCACGAATCGAAGGGGCCAGGCGTGCCGCCGGAGGCGTTCTGGTTGAACATCACCGCGTCGCGCAGCCCCTCGTCGCTCGTCACCACCGCGCCGCCGACCGAGTCGCTGTGGCCGCCGATGTACTTCGTGGTCGAGTGCACGACGATGTCGGCGCCCAGGGCCAACGGGCTCTGCAGGTACGGTGTGGCGAAGGTATTGTCGACGACCACCGTGATGCCACGCACGTGGGCCTTCTCCGCCAGCGCCGCGATGTCGACCAGCTTCATCATCGGGTTGGTCGGCGTCTCCAGCCACAACAGCTTGGTCTTTTCGCTGACGGCGGCGTCAAACGCGTCGGTGTCGCGCAAGTCGGCGTAGACGAACTGGAGGCCGTGACGGCGCCAGACCTTGTCGAAGAGGCGAAACGTGCCGCCATACATGTCGTCCATCGCGAGGACCTCATCGCCCGCGCTCAGCGTCGCGATGATCGCGTTCGTCGCGGCGAGGCCCGAGGCGAACGCGAGCCCGAATTCGCCGCCTTCACAGGCCGCCAGGGCCTCTTGCAGGGCGTCGCGCGTCGGGTTGGAGGTCCGCGTGTATTCGTGGCCCAGGTGCTGACCAGGGCTCGGCTGAGCGAACGTTGACGTCTGGTAGATCGGCACGATCACCGCGCCCGTCTTCTCGTCGGGCTCTTGGCCAGCGTGGATGGCGCGGGTCTCAAACTTGCTGGTCGTCCAGTCCATAACAATCTCCAAAAAGCCCGAGTTTGTGGGCTGGAAGCGGGCGCGAATCGTCAGATCCCGGAGCGATCAGCCAAACGTCGAGAGGTACTCGATGAGGTCGATCTTGGTGATGATGCCGTGCAACTTGCCATGGTCCACGACCACCGCGACGTTGTCTTGGGTCAAGATCGCCTGCAGCTGATCGAGCCCGGCGCTCGGCGCGATGACACCCTGCAGCTCGGTAGCGAGGTCGCCGATGCGGTCGTCTTTCTTCGCCTTGCCGTCGAGCATCGCGTTGAGCAGGTCGATCTCGTGCACCATCGCCACGGGCTCTCCGTCTCCGCCCACCACCGGCATCTGGCTGATGCCTTCGCGCTTCATCCGCACCATCGCGTCGCCGACGGTCTCGTCCTCGGTGGCCGTGAACACGACGTGGCTCTTGCGCCGCATCAGGTCGGCCACAGACTGGGCGGCCGGCTCTGCGTCGAAGAATCCGCCCTCTTTCATCCACTGATCGTCGAAGAACTTCGACAAGTAGAGCGCACCCGAGTCCGGCAGCAGCACCACGATCGTGTGGTTACGACCCAGCTCGCGCGCCAGATTCGCGGCCACATGCACGGCGCCACCAGAGCTGCCGCCACCGAAGATGCCCTCTTCCCGGCACAAGCGCCGCGCCATGTGGAAACACTCGCGATCGTTGACCTGCATGATGTCGTCGATGTGATCAAACTCAAGCGCGCCGCAGACCATGTCTTCACCGATGCCCTCGACTTTGTAGGTGTGTGGCTCGGAGGGCACGCCGGTGTGGAACTGGCTGTAGTAGATCGAACCCATCGGGTCGACGCCGACCGTGCGCACGTCTGGGTCTTGAGATTTCAGGTAGCGCGCCACGCCGCTCATGGTGCCGCCGGTGCCGAGGCCGGCGACGAAGACGTCGAAGCTGCCGCCGGTCTGCTCCCAGATCTCCGGGCCGGTGCTCAGCGCGTGCGCCTCGATGTTCAGCTTGTTGTGGTACTGGTTGAGCATGAAGGCGTTCGGCGTCTCCCGAAAGATCCGCTTCGCCGTCTCGTAGTAGCTGTCGGGATGTTCGGCCGGCACCGCCGTCGGCGTCACCACCACCTCCGCACCAAACGCACGCAGGCGTCGCACCTTCTCCTGACTCATCTTGTCCGGCATCGTGAAGATGCAGCGGTAGCCCTTCACCGCCGCCGCGATCGCGACGCCGACGCCCGTATTCCCCGACGTATTCTCCACGATCACCGAGCCAGGCTTCAGCGCGCCCGAGCGCTCGGCCTCTTCAATGATGTGCAGCGCCATGCGGTCTTTGACCGATCCGCCCGGGTTCATGAACTCGAGCTTGGCGAGCACACGGGCGTCGTGGCGGCCAACGATCTTGTTGAGCTGCACGAGAGGGGTGTCGCCGATGGCGTGAAGGACGTTCTGGTAGATGCCGCGCATGGTGCCTCCTGTTGGCTTCGAGGCAGGCGATGTACCACCTTGCGGCAGGCTGCAAAAGCCGCGCGTTACTCCCGCTCCTCAGCCTCTTCCGGCTCGTCGCCGTCCTCGTCCCCAGCGGCCCGGTCTTTCTTTTTCTTTGCGAGGGCTTTCTTCTTGTCCGCCGCTGCCTTTCGTTTGGCCTGGGTCTCGTCGTCCTCGTCGCCTTCGTCGCCTTCGAGCGGCTGCTCGGCCTCCTCCTCGTCCTCCTCATCGCCCTGATCGCCGGACTTCTTCTCGTTGCGCTGCTGGACCTTGACCCCACGCTTCGCTTCGTCCCCCGTGCGCGGCACCGGCGCCGTCTGCGCGCCTGGTCGAACGGCGGGCTCGAACTTCACCTTCTTGCCTTCGACCGACTTCTCGGCCGGCTTCTCCGCGGTTTTCTGGGCGTCCGCGGCCTTCTGCTTGGCCTCCTCTGCGAGCTTGGCTGCCGCAGCGAGCGTCGCCTTCTGCTTCTCCAGCTTCGCCGCCGCCTGCTTCGCCTTTGAGCCGCCGTCCGCCTTGGCCTTGGCTCGCGCCTCACTCCGCGCTTGCTTTCGGGTGCCCACAGTCACCTGCGGCAGACTCGGCGCGCAGACGGGCCGGCTGAGCGACCCGGCGCAGGTGATCCCGAGGTAGCCAGAGCGCATGAACCGCTTGAACTTGCCGTTCATCATCTCGCGAACCATGTTCCACGACGCCCGACCGGAGCCATCGGCCTCGTCGTCGGCGCCAGCGCTCTTTCCAGCCCCAGCCTTTGCCGTCTTTTTCCCCGATTTTGCGCCCTCGTCGCTGGCCTTCGGTAGGGCGAACACCAAGTGCACCTGCAATCGCGCCTGCGCCATGCCTGAGCGGCCAGGCGGGATGATGATGTGACCACGCTCTTCAGCGACCAGCTCGAGGTCCTTGCCGAAGATGTCGACGCCAGCGAGGTGCACCGCTGTGGACGAGTCCACGCCGCGCTTCGACTTGAGCAGGTTGATGCGGCCCTTCTCGTCGATGCGCACCTTGACGGTGACCACGCCAAGCCGGAGATCTTTGAGCTGCAGCGGCGGACCTTTCGGATCGATGGCGACGCCTGGGTTGTGCAGCACAGCGTCCGTCAACTCGAGATCGATGTTGCCGCGCGCGCCTTCGTGGGTGCCTTCCCAGTGCAGCGAGACGGATCCTGAGAGGGTGCCCTGCAGCTCGCCGGTGACTTTGTCAGTGAACCCCAAGACCCGTCCAGAGATGCCGAGTTTGGCGAGATCGAGGTGATCGATCGTGGGGATCTCCAGGTCGATGAGCGTCGCTTTTCGGCCGGTCGCCCCGGCCTTGTCAGCCACGTCGGCCTTGGTGTCCTTGTCGCCCTTGGCCTTCTTCGTCTTGCGGCTCGTCGTTGGCTTCTTGCCGCGTTTTCGTTCCGATCCAGCGATCGTCGCGCCTTGCTTCACGACGACATGGCCGCCCTCGATGGCGCCATCCCCGACGACCAGCCCAAAGTCGGCGTCCACTTCGCCACGCCTGATGAGCGGCCACAACGCCACGCTCGCGGTGAGCTTGTCGAGGCGCACGATCGTCGGGGCGGTCTTCGTCGGCTTGCCGTCTTTGCCCTTGGGCTGCGGCAGCGTCAGCTTGACCCCCTCGAACGTCACCCCGCCGAGTCCCGTGAGCGCCATCCGCTCGATGGCCACCGGGTAGCCAGCCTTGCGCGCCTGACTCTCCACGAAACCCTTGAGCTGGCGGTTTGGGAAGGTCAGCACCAAGGCGACCAGCAGGGCGATCAGGAAGAACAGGCCATATCCCGTATACGCGGCGATCGCGCGCAGGCGGCCGGTGGGCTCGGCGACGGTCTCGACGGAGGTGATAGTTGCGGCGTCGCTCACGGTAGCTCCTGCACGTTCGTCGATCGCCTCGGATCGTGTGCGCCCGGCTGGTGCGGGTGATGAAGGAACGAGGGGTTACTCGTCGTCGCCGCCGCCGTAGCGGAACTGGCCGACCTGCAGTTTGGCCCGGAAATGCTCGTGATTGGGCGACTCTCGGCTGATGTCCAGGGACACACCGAACAGCGCGTCCTTGTGTGTCTCGACCTTCTCCAGGAACTGAAACAGCGCGCCGTCAGGCACGCGGTCGAACACGACCTCGATCGTCGAGAGGAAGACCTGCCGCTCAGCTTTTGCGCCCTTCGCCTTCTTCTTCGAGCTCTTCTTGCGCCGCGCCTTCTTGCCGCGCTTCTGCGTGAGGTCGGCGAGGATCTCCGTGGCGTTTGAGAACTTCACGAAGTCACTGAGGCGGGCCTCCGACGTGCCGTCATTGCCGTACTTTCGCTCGAACTTCACGTCCTTGGCGATCGACAGCAGCGTCGACTGCAGCGAGCTGCCGGCGGCCTGGGTCAGCGCCTCCTCGATGGCCTTCTCTTCGCGGCGATTTTTCAGGTAGCTCGGCGCCGCGTCGAGGATGCTGCTCAGCGCCTCACCGTTGGCCGCGACCTGCTCCTCCATCGCGGCCACCTTACGCGACACGAGCAGCCCCGCGACGACGACCAGCGCCACGAGCATGAGCGAGCCGCCGCCGACGACGAGCTTGCGCTCCCGGTCACTCATTTGCGCGAAGGCGCCGCTGATGCGTCCCTCTTTCATAGGGTGTTCTCCTTCTTGTCCGCGGCGCCCTTGTCCGACTTGTCGCCGCGTTGACCGGCCGCCTTCTTCGTCTTGGAGCCGCGCGTGTCGGCTGCGTTCGCCTTGTCGGCCTGGTCGCCCTCGCCGTCGCCTTCGCCCTGGTCATCACCCTTGCCGGCTCCGGCGCCCTGCTTGCCATCCGCGGCATCTTTGGTCTTCTTCGCCGCCTCCGCTTTCTTGTCGAGGTCCGCCTTGGCCGGGCAGCGCACCTCAAAACCGACGTTGAAGCGGAACCAGCCCTTGTGGCGCTGGAACGTGATGCGGTCGGACGACGACTTGATCTTGTGGAAGCAGGGATGCTTCTTGACGCCTTCCTGCAGGGCTAGCAGCGCGTCCTGCGTATCGCAGTCGCCCCGCATGGAGGCCTTGTTGCGGCTGATCGAGAGGCTCAGCAGCTCGACCTTGTGGCCCAGAAACACGGCCTGTTTGCCGTCACCTTCGCCACCTTCGCCACCTTCGCCACCGTCGGCGCTGTCGCCATCGCCTCGCCCACCGGTCGGGCCGCGTTTGTCGGGCCGCCGATCCGCGCCGCTCGCGCCGCCCGTCGCCTCACCAAGACGACTCGGCCGCCTGATTCGGTCTGGTCGCCCGCCGCTGCCTGGGCGTCGCTCCGGCATACGCGCGCGCACCGGCACGCCACCAAGGCCCGGCATGCCGTACAAGCGCGGCGCCACCTGGGCCACTTGCGTGCCATGGGCCATGTGCAGGGTCCCAGGCGGTCGCTCGGATGCGGGTCCGCCCGGCTTGAAGTCCGGCGGCTCCGTCACCTTGCTCAAGATCTTGGCGATGTCCTGAAACGTCCGCACGGCCGTCACATCGGGGTAATAGCTGGCCAGATCCACGCGCAGGGGGCGCTCCAGCTCGGCCTTGAGCTTCGGAAACGTCGACATCTTCTTGCCAGTCAGGTCGCTGCTGAGCTGGCGCAGCTGCGACACCTGCCGCTGCTTCTCGAGCACCAGCGCGCGGTAGTCGATCGTGGTGCGCACCCCGACGAGGCACAACGCCACCACGACGAACGCGGCGATCGTCGGCAGCCGCTCGCGGATGAACTGGTAGTCTCCCTCGAACGCATACTCGCCCTGCCGGAAGTCCATCTGCTGCTTGGTGCGCGCGTCGGTCCCTTGCAGCGCCAAGGCCACGGCCGCGGCGCCATAGTCGCCGATGTCGTCCGCGCCGAGCTGGTTGATGGCGAGACCGCTCAGGTCCAGCGCGCTCACCGGCAACCCCAACGCGGTCTCGACGTACTCGATGAGCCCACGCATGCGGGCCATACCGCCAGTCAGCACTATCCGCGTCGGTCGGCCTCGGCCACCGCGCGCCGCAAAAGCGAGGGTTTGCCGCACCTCACGGAGCCATGGCAAAATCGCGGCGCGCGTCGCGTCGTTGAGCGTTGCTTCGTCCGGCGTCCGCGGTTCGACACCGCTCGGCAGCAGGACGCTGTGGCTGACCAACAGATCGCCGCCGACCCCATCGACGTCAAAGCTGTCGACAAAGCGCTCCCGCACGTCATCGCTACCAACCGACAAGCTGCGGATGAACAACGCCTTGCCCGCCTCTGCCAGCACAGCCTCCGTGCCGTTGGCGCCGATGTCGAGCAGCAAGGTGCGACCTGCGGTGTACAGCGGCAGCTGCGCCAGCATGGACGCGCACGCCAGCGGCACCAGCGTCAGCGCCCGTGGCTCGGCACCAGCGCGTTTCATCACCT
>CALGHC010000672.1 GCA_937915965.1 uncultured Myxococcales bacterium | reverse complement strand
GGTGCTGACGTGCTGACGAGGTGCCAGCCACCTCGTTGGACGGCGACGTTCGCGGGGCCATACGGACCTGACGGCCCCGGTTGACGCGCGTTGGCTTTTCAATCGCCGCCACAGAACCTGCGCAACACCGCGAACAGCTCCGCCCACTCGCCGCACACCTCGTAAGCGCCCAGGCGCAGCGCGGCGGCTCGGTTCGCCGGCAGGTGCCTCGGATCTGACGAGCTGCCCGCCACCTCGTTGCCTCCTTGGAGTGCGGCCTGACGAGGGCTTGATGAGGTGGTCACGTCGTGCGGGCCGTTCATCAGGCCGACCTGCTGGCTTGTTGTGGGCAGCGGCGACTGCCGATTACGCCATTCGAACGCCGCCTGCACCTGGACGGCGGGAATATCGGCTGGCATCATCGCGCGGTTGTCGCTGGAACCTTGTGTGACGAGGAGCCCAATATGGCCCTGACTGCGTGTGGCGACTGCGGGCAGATGGTGTCGACCCGCGCCGTTGCGTGTCCGGGTTGCGGCTGCCCGATGGTTCCGAGTGAGACCGGCCAGGCGCCGAGTCCCGCAGCCGCGACTTCTCTATCTGCGACCGATGTCCCCACCGCGCCGCCTAGCCCTCCAAAGCCTCCCGTCGCGGACGCCACGCCGCCGCGCCCGCCCGAGCCTCCCGCCGCCAAAGCCGCTCACCCCGTCGCTTCAGCTGCCGGCCACAAGGTCTGCGTTGGGTGCAGCAAGTCGAACGAGTCGTCAGCGGAGTACTGCTTTGATTGTGGGGCACCCCTACCGACCGAAGTCGCGGTAGCGGACCCGGCAGGTGACTCGGCCGGCTTCTGGGTTCGAGCTGCGGCTTTCGGCGTCGACGTGCTTATCTCCATCTTCATGGATATTTGCATTTACCACCTGGTCTCCAACCATTCGCACTTCGGCGCGTCGTGGTCTGAGTACTGGCACCTGGCCAGCTCCAGCAGAGACTGGTCTGCAACCGATACCAGAGATCTGATCCTCAATTTCTCGCGAGACATCGCGGTCTATACGTTCTTCGTCGGCCGGTGGGGCGCCACCATCGGCAAGCTCGCATTCGGGCTTCGCATCGTTCGTAGCGATGGTGGCAAGCTGCCTTATGGCTTGGCGTTCATGCGCTTTCTCGCGTATTTCATCTCCCTCCTCCCCCTGGGCCTGGGCTTCTTCTGGGCGGGGCTGTCCTCGCGCAAGCGCGCCTGGCATGACTACCTCGCCGATACCAAGGTCATCCAGCGGCGAGGTAGGTAGTCCAGATGCACGCGCTGGCCTTTGTGGCTCTGGGATTCGCACCTGGCCTGTTTTTCCTTTGGCGCATCTACCTTCGCAACCGCTACAGACCTGATCCCAAACACCTGGTGGCCCGCACCTTCCTGCTGGGTGTCGCCGCAGCGGTTCCGATATCATTGGTTGAGTCACTGATCGGGGACGGGAAGACCATGGCCCAAGGTGCGGCTACCGTGGGCGCAGCGGCGTTCACGGCCTTCATCGTCGCTGGCGTCGTCGAGGAGCTTGGCAAGTACCTGGTCGTCCGGTCGACGGTGCAAGACTCACCTTATTGCGATGAGCCGATGAGTGGATTGGTCTTCGCATCGGCGGCCGCGTTGGGCTTCGCGTCGATCGAGAACGTGGTTTACATGGTCGAGCATGGCGCGAGCGTCATCGTGCTTCGAGCGCCTACCTCGACCGTGGCCCATGTTGCGTTCTCCGCCCTGTGGGGCTACCCGTTCGGTGCGGCCAAGTCGCCCGGCGCTGACGGGTTGGCTCGTGCGCGTCTCGCCCTCGGCCTGGTCGCCGCCATCGTGGCCCACGGGTTCTATGACTACTTCTTAATGAAGCCAGATCCAAGCTACTGGATGACAATCGTTGTGCTCGCTATCACGGTCGCCGGTTTCGCGTTTCTCCTGCGCCGCGCGGTGGCGCGGTCCCCGAATCAGGCTCGCGTCGCGCGAGTCGTCAAGCAGTGCCAGACATGCGCAGCCACGGTGCGCTTCGATGCGCGCTTTTGTGTCCGCTGCGGCGACGGACAGCGCCCGGGTGTCGAGTTGGTCTGTGCATCCTGCGGTGCTGGCGTCGCTCACGCAGGGAGATTCTGTACGGCGTGTGGCTGTCGGTTGGTCAGGACGTGAGGTCTGACCAGGTGCCAGCCACCTCGTTGAAACGCGCCCTGCCGCCATTTCGTCGCCCTGCCGCCATTTCGTCAAAGCGCGACGTGATCCCCAGAACCGGACCTGCCTGCCGCGGTCAGCGCTCCCACGCAAAGCCCCGAAGGCCGCCACGTACCGGGTCCACCAACGCGTCGATCGCGTCCGAATGCGGCTTGCCGATGTAGCTGCCGCTTTGGGTCGGTTCAAGCGGGTAGCAGTGGTCGTTGTCCACAATCAGCCCCTGCACGGCCTGGCCTTGGGTCGGCATCCCGCTCTGAGACCAGACGAGGTCGCGGTATCCAGGTTGAGCTGATCGTCGGACCGCCGCCTGGCTGATGGCGATCAGCGGCTCGGAGAAGCAGACGACCGGGTAGGCGTGGCCTGGCGAGAAGGCCAACAAGGTGCGCTCGCCGACAGCTTCGAGGAGGGACGCCAACAAGATGCTCTGGTCCTCGCAGTCGCCGGCACCCGTTTGGAGCGTGAACGTCGCCTCCTGGACGTAGTCGGCGTTGCCGCGCGGGTCGCTTCGATAGCGGATCTCCTCAGTGACGAACCGGTTCAGGACGGCTACCTCACAGGCGGCGTCGTTGTCCGGACACGGCCGGGTCAGCTCAAGTGCCTTTGCTCGGATCTGCGGATCCCGACCGCTAATCTTATTGAAATACGGCGAGTAGACCCGATCGAGGCTGAGGCGACCTTCCGCCTGTGACTTCTGATACTTCTCGATGATGTCGGCGTGATGCTTCCGCCTCCAGTTCACAACGGCTGCGAGCTGCTTGCCTGGACCCCAGCCGAACGCGGCCCGGATGGTTTGCCTGGCAAACGCCTTCGCCCCCCCTCCTGGCCCACCAGGGAGTCCGCCGTGCTTGAAGCCGACGCCGACCGCGGAGACGACGAGGACGACCAGGGCCGTCTGCAAGAACGCCCGACGCAGGACGCGGCTGAACAGGACGACCCCGATGGCCCCACCGATCATCGCCATCGCCGCGACGTCGCTGTCGGCCAGGGCGACGCCCCAGCGCAAGACGACGAGGAGCCCGAGGCACAGACAAAAACTGACCACCCAGCCGGGGCCCTTGGCGGGTTTCGCGGCGCCACCAGCAGACGCGTCGCTGTCCCCAGCCTCCGCGACCGGGGCTGCGGTCGCCGACCTGCCGGTCGCGCTCTTGTCTCGGCCGATACCGCGCTTCTTCAGCTCGTTGAGGTAGGCGTCTGTCTTGCTCATCTGGCGTCCCTGTTTCGGACGGTTGCGCCGCAGAGATGGGTGACACGTTGCCGCCCAGGTTCTGTCTCCTCGGGCGTCGGTTGACGGCGTGACAAGCAAGGTAACATCATCGGCACGTCCGAATCGAGCGTCCAATCGAGCGTCCAAACGAGGAGGGTCAAGTGGTCTCCATCATTCTGATCAGTGTCGGGGTCGTCGGCGTATTTATTCTGTTGGCTGTGCTCTTCGGTGGCGACGACGACGACAGCGCCGAGCGCGCTCGGCTGGAGTTGGAGCGGATCGAGAAGTTCAAGGACGTCCTGCTCGAAGCCATCTGCGCGACAGAGCCGGCGTGGCAGCAGCTGAAACAGTATGCCGTGTCCCAAGGCGTCGCGAACGAGCAGCTGCCCGCGCTCATCAACGAGCTGGTGGTCGCAGTGGTTACGGGCAAGAAGGCCGCATCCGCCAAGGCGATAGACGCGCTGCAACGGTATCAGCGCGCCCACAAGACCGATGTCATGGTGGCAGCGCTGCCCGAACGCGCGGTCCTGGCAGCGGTCGACACGCTTCGGCACCTCGGAGACGATGGAGACAAGGCTGGACCGCTCTTCGAGGAGATCATTCTGCTCGAGACCGGCCTCGCGACCGCGCTGGAAGAGAACGCGACGCTCGAGGCGCAGCTCGCGTCGGCTGGACCTGGGCCAGTGATGAAGCTCTTCGCCTGGCTGTTCGTGCTTTTCGCCCTCAGCCTCGGCCTCCTGGAACACTTCGACTTGATCTCGATCGAGAAGGGACCAGCCTGGGCGAGTGAGAGGGCGGACACGTCCGAATCGCCGCCCCAAGGCACTGTGCCTGTTGGCGTCGTGCCGGTTGGGCTGGCGACCGCGTCACCGTTGCCCGGCGCTCCGTCTGCCGCGCCGTCTGCCGCGCCGTCTGCCGCGCCGACACCAGACCCGAGAGCAGCCATCAACGTGACCTATGTCGCCACCATCGGGCCAGCCGACCACAGCAACAGCAAGGGCAAGAAGCTCGAGTCAGTCGGGGACATCCTCGCCCAGGACCGCGCCAACGTACATCGCTTTGACAAGGCGGATCCCGGCGACGAGATCGATCAGTACTTCACGACCGGCGAGGCGCGGGTGTGGCTGGGCAGCGCCGCCAAGCAGTTGAACATGTCGCCGGAGACCCAGGCGATGATCCTCAATCGCCAGCCGAAGCTGAGGGTGACCGTAGCGCACGGAAAGCTCGAGGTCGTGGTGCTCGATGTGGGGCCGGCCTTTCCTTCGTGGTGAGGGCGGTTTCGTCTGCGAGCCGAGATGCGTCGGTCATCCCAAGCCGTCGCCGCCGCGGTCACCACCGACCGAGGCGCAGGGCCCCAAATCTCAGGTCGCCCCGACCTCATCGCTGCATTGCCCCGGGCCTTCTCTCCACCTCATCAGCATCTTCGCTAGCAGGCCGCCCAACTCGCCGCGGCCCTCGATGACGCTGGCGAACATTGGGAAATCAATCACTTCAGTCTCGCTGTGGGGGTTGCTCGGCTGAACGTACACGATCTCAATACTCATCCGCTTTGCCTTTTCGCTGACACTCACCTGACTGAGTAGCTCCGTCCGCGCGAGCTTCCGGTGCGGCAGTCCGCCCTCCTGAAGCGCGCAGGGAACATCAAACAGGCCGAGGTCGGCCAGCAGGACCAAGAGACGTCCGTACTTCAGGTGATGTGTCGTCGCCGCCGCGATGCGCAGCAGTCCACCCAGTAGGGCTTCCAAGCCAGTCTTCTTCGCCACTTTCAGATAGTCGTCTTGCCCCTGGCTGCGGGATGCTTGGTCGGTCTTCACCTCGACGAAGTATACGGTGTCTGTGTTCGCGGATAACGCGACGAAATCAACGTGCTTTGACATGTTCGGGCCGTCATCGTCGCCGCCCGCCAGCGTGCCGAGCCGCAATGGGAACTCGGGAATGATCCCGGTATCGATATCCACGTCAAAGTGCGCCGCGAGAACGTCAGCAAGGTACAGCGCGAGGAAGGCATCGACATGAGGTTCGAGTCGATACGAGGGGAAATGCCGCCACCGGTCCAGGAGGTTGAAGTAGGTGGCAACGGTCGGTCCGCTCGGCATTGGGGGGCTCCTGGTGTGCGCATGCGTTGCTGAGGGCAGCAGAACGCGAAGGAAGGCCCTCGTCAATGGCACCCGGAGAGTTGGAAGAACATCGCGAACACGGCCCGGCGCCAGTGGCCGCTCGCTGTGCCGCCGCCCCCCCCTTGCCGAGACCCCGGCCGCGCGGCACCATCTCCGCGCCCCTTCACCAGCCGAGTCGACGCACCCGCCCATGCCCGCAACCTCCCCCTTCCTCGACCGCCCGGCCAGCGACCACGTCGCGGCCAACGAGCTCGCCTTCGCGATCCTCGATGGTTTCCCGGTCTCGGACGGCCACACGCTGGTCGTCCCGCGGCGGCTGGTGGCGACCTGGTTCGAGGCCACGCGGGCCGAGCAGGCCGCCATCTTCGAGCTGGTCGACGAGGTCAAGGAGCGACTCGACGCGCAGTACGGTCCGGATGGCTACAACATCGGCATCAACGCCGGCGCGGCGGCCGGGCAGACGGTGATGCACCTGCATGTGCATGTGATCCCGCGGTACAGCGGTGACGTAGGTGATCCGCGTGGTGGCGTTCGCCATGTGATCCCGGGGAAGGGGAACTATCTGGCCGTGCGGCCGGCGCCGCTGGTCGTGGGCGGCGCTGATGACCACTTCTTCAAGCACGTCCGGCCGCTCATCGCGCGGGCTTCGCAGATCGACATCCTCGCGGCGTTCGTCCAGGACAGCGGCCTTGAGGTGCTCGAGTCGGCGCTGCAACGGGCGGTGCGGCGGGGCGCTCACGTCCGCGTCCTCACCGGTGATTACCTGCACATCACTCAGGAGGCGGCGCTGGTCCGGCTGCTCGACTGGATGCGCGGCGCCGCTGCTATGGGCGACGACGCTCCGGATGGCGAGGCACACGGCGACGGCGAGCCGAACGGTGACAGCGACCTGATCGGCGACAGCGAGCCGCTTGATGCGCGCGCGCCATTCGGCAGCTTCGAGGCGGCCATCGTGGAGGTCGACAAGCTCGCCGGGTCGCGGGCGTTTCATCCCAAGTCTTGGATCTTCCGGACCGATGGCGCAGGCGGGCAGGGCGACTCCGCCTTCGCCACCGCGTTCGTCGGCAGCAGCAACATCTCGCGCTCGGCCCTGACCAACGGCGTGGAGTGGAACCTGCGTGTCGACCGCGAGCGCGACCCCGCCGCCTTCGACCGCGTCGCTGCCGCCTTCGCGGCTTGCTGGCTCGACGCCCGGCCGCTCGACTTCGGCTGGGTCGCCGGCTACCGCGAGCGCGTCCGCCTCGGCGGCTACGAGCTGCCGTCGGGAGATGTCGAGGCCGAGGCCGCGCCGGCCGCCTTCGAGCCGCATGAGATCCAGCGCGAGGCGCTTGCCGCGCTGGTGGACGCGCGTGCGCAGGGGATCGGTCGGGCGTTGGTCGTTCTGGCTACCGGTCTGGGCAAGACCTGGCTGGCCGTCTTCGACGTCGCGGCCGTGTCTGCTGCGTCGTCTGCTGCATCGCCTGCCTCGGGCTCCACCGCGGCCACCGCGGCCACCGCCGCCTCCGCGCAGGCCGGATCGCGCGGCGTGCCGGTGCGGGTGCTCTTCCTCGCCCACCGCCACGAGATCCTCCAGCAAGCGGCGACGACCTTCCGCCGCCTCTTCCCCGCCGCCTCGATTGGCTTCTTCGGCGGCGCGCACGCCGACCTGGACGCCGACCTGGTCTTCGCCTCTGTGCAGAAGTTCGGCCGCTCCGCGCACCTCGCCCGGGTGGCAGCGGATCGCTTCGACTATGTCGTCATCGACGAGGTCCACCACGCCGCGGCGAAGACATACCGGCGCATCCTCGCCCACCTCGAGCCCCGCTTCCTCCTCGGCCTCACCGCGACTCCAGACCGCGCGGACGAGGCGGATATTCTCGGCCTCTTCGATGACAACCTCGTCTATCGCGCCGACCTCGGCGTCGGCATCGAGGTCGGCAAGCTCGTCCCGTTCGGTTACTTCGGCCTCAAGGACACCACGGACTACGCGCCGATCCCGTGGCGCAATCGCCGCTTTGACCCGAGCGCTCTCGCCACCGCGGTGCAGACCGAAGCGCGCATGGAGCGGATGTGGCAGGGCTGGCAGGATCACCCCGGCTCGCGCACGCTGGTCTTCTGTTGTTCCATCACGCACGCAGAGTGGGTCAACAAATGGCTCGCGAACCGGGGCGTGCGCTGCATGTCGGTGCACAGCGGCCCCGGCAGCGACGAACGCGACGAGGCCCTCGACAAGCTCGCAACCGGCGAGCTCGACGCCGTTTGCAGCGTCGACCTCTTCAACGAGGGCGTCGACCTGCCTGCCGTCGACCGCGTCGTGATGCTGCGCCCCACCGAGTCGCCGGTGCTCTTCTTGCAGCAGCTTGGCCGTGGCCTGCGCGTCGCGGCGGGCAAGGCGCGCTTGACCGTCATCGACTTTGTCGGCAACCACCGCGTCTTCCTCGACCGGGTGCGCACGCTGCTGTCGCTCGGCGTCTCGACGAGCGACCAGACAGCGCTGGCCGGCTTCCTCGCCGCTGAGCGCGGCGCCGCTGCCCCGGACGGTTTGCCGCCAGGCTGCAGCGTCGACATCGAGCTCGCCGCCATCGACATGCTGCGGTTGCTCTTGCCCGCGGGCGCCCGCAACGCGCTGGTCAACGCTTACCGCGAGCTGCGCGCCAGCCGCGGCAAGCGCCCCACCGTCGGCGAGCTGTACCGGCTCGGCTACAACCCGGCGAGCGTGCGCAGCCAGGGCGGCTGGCTCGCCTTCGTCGCCGATGAGGGAGATCTCAGCGCCGACGACCATCGCGCCCTCAAGAGCGCCCCCGGATGGTTCCGAGACCTCGAGACGACCGCGCTCGCCAAGAGCTTCAAGATGGTGACCCTGCAGGCGCTAATAGAGGCTGACGCCCTCGCCACAGGCCTCGATGTCGGGACCCTGGCGCGGCGCGCCCATGCCATCTTGCTGCGCTCGCCCGAGCTCTTCGCCGACATCACCGGGGTACGCGAGCTGCGCGACCCGCGCGACCCGCCTCCCGCCGCCTGGCGCACCTACTGGTCACGCAACCCGCTGCACTTCTGGTCGACCGCCAACCGCACCACGACGCGCCCCTGGTTCAGGATTGAGGACGACGCCTTCTTGCCCAGGTACCAGGCGCCCGCCGGCGCCGAGGACGCCTTCGCCGCGTTGACCCTCGAGCTCGTCGACTGGCGCCTCGCCCAATACCGCCGCCGCAGCCGAGACGCCGCGACCGCCGGTGCCCGCGCCTTCGAGTGCCGCGTCATCCACAACAGCAGCGGCCCGATTCTCAAGCTGCCCGAACGCGACCGCCAGCCATCGATTCCAAACGGAGCCATCGACGTACGCCTGGGCGACGGTGCCTGGTGGCGCTTTCGCTTCGTGAAGATCGCCATCAACGTCGCCCACCCTGTCGGCAACGCCACCAACGGCTTGCCCGACCTGATGCGCAGCTACTTCGGCCCCGACGTCGGCCGCAGCGGCACCGACTTCCGCGTCCGCTTCGTGCCGACCCCCGACGGCTGGACAATGGAACCGCTCGGCCACGACGACGCCCAGGTCATCGCGCTGCCCGAACGCGGCCGACTCATCTCCTGGCCCGAGCTTCGCGTCGCCGCCGGCATGACCTCAGCGGCCCGCGACGCCGAAGCTGTCGAGAGCGAGCTCGTCGCCCTGCCTGGCACCTTCGCCGCTGACGCCTTCGCCGTGCGAGCCAGCGGCACCTCGATGGACGGCTGGCGCAGCGAAATCCGCGACGGAGACTGGCTGGTGATGCGCTGGGCCCGCGGCCTGGGACTCGGCGCGGTCGACGGCCGGATCGCGCTAATCGGCCGCGGCGGCGCCGACGACCGGACATGGCACCTCAAGCGCGTGGTCCGCCGCAGCGACGTGTGGTGGTTGGTATCCGACAATCAGGACGTGGCTGCCGTGGCGGCGACGGCCGAGGACGAGGTGGTGGCTCTGCTGGAGCGCGCCGTACGACCGGAGTCGCTCGCACCCGAGGTCGGGACGAGCTGGGACGCTGAGGAGGTTGCGGCTGCGTTCGGCGTAGAGCGGGCGCCCGAAGGCGATTGGGACCGGGTGGACGGGCATCTGTTCGTGGCGTTGGCCGGGCGCGGTGCGCTGACGGAGGCGGATCGGGTGAAGGTGGCCATCACCGATCGGCGGCCCGGCGAGACGGCGTTTGTGCTGGAGCGTCACGACGATGGGCGCTTCGGCTATCTGGGCGTCGGGCGGTGGTTGGCTGACGAAGGCGTGTGGCAGGTAGACGAAGTCGACTACGCGACCTGGCGGCGCTTGGGCCACGGCCGCGGCGCCTCGCGGCGGCTGGATCCGGCGCGGTTGGCGGATGCGGCGCGGCTGGTCGAGGCGCTGCT
>CALGHC010000671.1 GCA_937915965.1 uncultured Myxococcales bacterium | reverse complement strand
CATCAGGAGGTTGCGCTGCAGGCGGGCGCCCATGCCGGCCATGAGGATGCGGCCGGTGGTCGCCTCGGCGTCGTCGACGTCCAGGTCGGACTCGGAGAGGACCCGAGCCGATGACTCAAAGACCGCGATGCGCAGGCCAAAGAGGACCTTGCCAGGCGAGGCGCCGCCAAGGACGTCGCGCAAGGCAAGGAAGATCAAGGGCAGCAGCCATGCCGCGTCGAACAGGTTGCCGTTCTTGGTGATGACCCCCAGCCACGCGACCAGAAAGGCGAGCAGCGCGCCAACGAGGAGGTCGAAGCCGAAGCCAGCGAGGCGAAGCGGCGCGGGCGCCATGACCTGGACGCGCAGCCGCTGCTCGCGGGCAAGGCGCGCGATGCGGCGACGGCGCACGCTCTCCAGCTCCTCGGGGGTCTGCATGGTGCGCTCGACGACCTTGCGGACGAAGGCGAGGGCGTCACCGAGCTCCTCGGGCGTGGCCGGCTGCCGGGCGAACTTGACGAGGTCGGAGGCCGCCGTGAAGTCCTCGACCTCGTCGCGCGTGATGCCGCGCAGGTCGCGCGCGCGCAGACCGTCGAGCAGCTCGGTCGAGGTCATGTCGAGCGCAGCGATACGGTATCGCCGGCCGACGTACTCGCGCAGGATCTCGTTGACCTCACCAAACACCAGGCGCGGCTCGCCGTCTTCGATGCGGCCGGATCGGGCGAGCGCCTCGATCCGACCGAATGCGACGATGTGGGGGGCCACGGCCGGCTCGACGCGAAGGGATCCAGCCCGATGCTTGTAGACGCGCAAGCCGATGGCGGTGAGGGCCGCCGAGATCAGCATCATCGCCAACACGAAGAGTGCGACCTGCAGCGGCCGATTTTCCTCGATCATGGGTCGTGGAGCCGGCATCGGCGCGATCCGCACGTCGGCGGCGGTGGTGAGCTGGCTGCGCACCGAGGCGCGCTGAGGGGGAACCAGGGCGGTGCCGCTCTCGCCCGCGCCGCCGGCCGCCGTCGTTCGGTGCCAGGGGACCTCGATCGGCGGCGTCTTGAGGACCCCGGATTTCACCGCCAGCATAGGGATGCGGATCGTCTCGTGGATGCGACCGTCTGCCTCCGTCCGCTCAGCCGTGCCCGGGTCCGATGGCAGCGCCAGGAAGGGCTTGAGATCGGGGTTGCTCGGGAAGAAGGTGCGCACGTCGACGGGGTAGTCGAGCTCGACGATGAGCTCGACGCGGTCGCCAAAGCGGGGCGTGTTGGTCGACAGATGGGCCTGCACAGAGACAGGGGCGGCTTCGACCGGAGCTAGCTCCGCCCCGGGCGGCGCGCCCGATTCGGGTGCTGCCGCTTGCGCAACCTGGCCGAACACCGACGACGGCGCGAACGCGAACGTGATCAGCAACGCCGCCCGCGATCCGCCCATGCGTCCCGTCTTTCGCCCTCGTCCCATCGCCCCTGCGCCTCCTTCCAGTTTCTCGGTCCCGAGGTTCACGATCGCGCCGCCCGCCGCCGGAAATAGCTGACCAGACCCGCGAGATAGTCCGCGCCGATGGCGGCGTCGATTCGCTCCAGCCCGTGGCGGCGAAAGATGTGATCGCGTCTGGCGGCGGCGACCAGGGCGCGTTGCCG
This sequence comes from uncultured Myxococcales bacterium, assembly GCA_937915965.1. Taxonomy (GTDB): domain Bacteria; phylum Myxococcota_A; class UBA9042; order UBA9042; family UBA9042; genus CALGHC01. Next base: position 2,049 of record CALGHC010000671.1, on the reverse strand, counting down.
GCCTCGCTCGCGCTGTTTCGCCGAGCCGGCATCGAAGGCCATCAGTTCGCCCGTCTCCGCGTCCTCAAGCTCGGCGAGGCCGATATTGGCGATGCGCTGTTCGGCTGGGTCGGAGATGACGACCGGCACGACGTCGTGACGCCGGGCCGCGATGGCCAGGGCCGACTCGTAGCCGTCACCGATGAAGTCGCTGATAAAGAAGACCACAGCGCGCTTGCGGGCGATCCGCGTGAGGTAGTCGCAAGCGACGTCGATACGGGTGCCGCGCCCCTGTGGCTGGAAGTCGAGCAGCTCGAGGATCACGCGCAGGACATGGCTGCGGCCCTTCTTGGGCGGAATGTACTGCTCAATGCGGTCGGTGAAGCCGATGAGTCCCACCCGGTCGTTGTTCTTGATGGCGCTGAAGGCAAGCACGGCAGCGATCTCAGCGGCGTGCTCGCGCTTCGAGCGACCGACGGTGCCGAACTCGCCCGAGGCGCTGAGATCGACCATCAGCAGCACCGTGAGTTCGCGCTCTTCGACGTACTGCTTGACGAATACGCCGCCGCTGCGGGCCGTGACGTTCCAGTCAATGCTGCGGATGTCGTCTCCAGGCTGGTACTCCCGGACCGAATCGAAGCTCATGCCGCGACCCTTGAAGACCGCATGGTACTGGCCTGCGAGGCTGTCGTTGACCAGCCGGCGGGTGACCAGCTCGATCTGGCGGACCTTGTCGAGGATGGCGTCGCTGCGTGGCCCGGCGTCACCGTCGTCCAAGGCCGGCTCGGTGCGCACAAGCGCAACGATCGCCATCACGGCGAGGATGCCCAGGCTGCTGGCCAGCACGATGACGATCGAGACGCTGCTCACGGAGACCTCCTGTCCGCGGCGTCGTCACGGGCCGCGGCGACCCGATTCGCACGCCGGTGGACGCCGACGACGATCGCTACGGCACGTCGATTCGGTCGAAGATGCGCTGGACGATATCCTCGCTGGTGAGCTGCTCGGCCTCGGCTTGATAGGTCGGGATGACGCGATGGCGCAGGACATCCATGCCGATCGCCTTGATATCCTCAGGGATCACGTAGCCACGGTGGCGAAGGAAGGCGTGCCCCCGGGCTGCCTGGGTGAGGAAGATGGTCGCCCGCGGGCTCGCGCCGAATTGAATGAAGTCGGCCATCTCGGCAAGGCCGTAGTCGCCTGGATTGCGGCTGGCGAAGACGATATCGACGATGTACTGCTTGAGCTTGTCGTCGATGTGGATCTCCTCGACCACCTTGCGCGCTGCCAGCAGCTGATCGCCGGTGATCACCGGCTGCACCTCGTCGTGACCGGGGCCGGTGGCGAAGTCGAGGATCTGCCGCTCCTCGTCACGCGACGGATAGCCGACCTTGACCTTGAGCATGAAGCGGTCGACCTGGGCCTCGGGCAACGGGTAGGTGCCTTCCTGCTCAATCGGGTTCTGCGTGGCGAGCACGAGGAACGGCGAGGGCAACTCGAAGGTCGTGTCGCTGATCGTGATCTGACGCTCTTGCATCGCCTCGAGCAGCGCAGACTGGACCTTGGCCGGCGCGCGGTTGATCTCGTCCGCGAGCACCAGATTCGTGAAGATCGGCCCCTTCTTGACGCTGAACGTCTGATCCTTCGGGTTGTAGATCATCGTACCGAGGATGTCCGCCGGCAGCAGGTCGGGCGTGAACTGAATCCGCTGAAACTGGACCTTCATCGCGCTCGCGAGGCTGCGGCACGTCAGCGTCTTTGCCAGCCCAGGCACGCCCTCAAGCAGCACGTGGCCGCCAGTGAGCATGCCGATGAGGAGGCGCTCGACCATCTCGGTCTGGCCAACGATGACCTTCCTGACCTCGGCGAGGAGGGCGTCGACGAATGCCGATTCCTGCCGCACCATGTCATTCAATACGCGGATGTCCTGCATGACTTTTGGGTCTCCTCGGGTCGCTTCGGGCCAGGTCAGGCCAGGTCGGGCCAAGTCGGGCCAAGTCGGGCCAAGTCGGATTGCGTCGGGCCAGATCGGGTTTCTTCGGGCCAGATCGGGTTGCGTCGGGCCCCGCC
>CALGHC010000670.1 GCA_937915965.1 uncultured Myxococcales bacterium | reverse complement strand
GGGTTCCAACGCCAACGGCCAGATCGGCGACGGCAGCTTCTCGAACCGCAACGTCCCGACGCTCGTTTATGGGCTGAAGGGCGCCGTCAAGGTGACCACGGGGGCCGGCCACACCTGCGCGCTGGTCGAGGGTGGCACGGTCGCATGCTGGGGCAGGAACGACCAAGGCCAGCTCGGCGATGGCGGTACATTCACCAAGATCATCCCTGTCGACGTTGCGGGCTTGGATGGCGTGATCGCGGTCGTCGCCGGCGATCAGCACACCTGCGCCCTGCGCAAGAACGGCGAGATGCGCTGCTGGGGCGCGAATGGCTCCGGTCAACTCGGCAACGGCAAGAAGGGCGGCATCGAGACCACGCCGCAGAGCGTGATTGGCTCTGCGCCTTGAGTGTCGCTGCCCCCCCCCGCCGGGGGGGGGCGCCTCGCCGGAGAGGGCGACGACCTGCATCAGCTCAGCGCAGTTCGGCGCAGACCGGCGCAGACCGGCGCAGACCGGCGCAGACCGGCGCAGGCCCTCCATCTGATTGGACTTGACGGGCGCGCCAGCCAAGGGATAAATGGACCCGGCGGTCCGTTATGTCCCAACTCCTTGCACTCCCCTGGCTGTTCGTCGCCACCCGCCCGGCCGTCTTGACCCGTCTGGCCGTCTTGATCCGTCCGGCCGACTTGACCCGCCCGGCCGTCTTGCCCCCCCGGCTGATTTGCCGCTTGCGCAATCCGCCGGCACCCTCGAACGAGGTTTCCAATGAAGCCCAATTCCCTCAGCGTGACCCTGCTGACCACATGGGTCTCGCTCATCGCGCTGCCGGCCTCGGCCGTCGACAGCCCGCAGGCGGCCGCCGTGGCGTCTGCGCCGGCACCCAAGACCCCCTGGACCTTGGTCTGGCACGGTCAAGTGCGCCCACGGTTGGTCGTCGACAGCGGCCGTGACTTCATGGAGACCCAGCTCCTCGAGCGCGAGGCCGTCAGCCAGCGCGCCCGCCTCGGCCTGTCGGCGGCGCTCGACGGCGGCCCGACATTCTCTTTCGTCGCCCAGGATGTGCGCGTCTGGGGCGAGGAGGGCGACACCCTCAACGACGCTTCCGCTGATGGCTTCGATATCCACGAGGCATGGACGGGGCTGCCGGTCGGCGGCGGCTTCGTGCTCAAGCTTGGCCGCCAGGAGATCATCCACGACGACCACCGACTGGTCGGCAACGTCGGCTGGCTCCAGCGCGCCCGTTCATTCGATGGCGCTCGGCTGTTGGGCAAAGTGGGCAGCCACGATATCGACGTTTTCTGGGCGGTCGTCGGCGAGCGCGAGGCCGGTGACAAGGACGGCGCGGTCCCGGCTGGCCGCGGCGGCGACATCCACTTCTTCGGTGCGCATGCGCTGTTCGACGCCGGCGCTGTCAAGGTCGCTCCGGCCCTCTACGGTCGGCTCAACCCGGGCATCGAGGAGAGCCGCTTCACCGGCGGCCTCCGCGTTACCGGCGCCACCGGCGCCCTCAGCGGCGCCCTCGCTGGCTACTTCCAGATCGGCAAGCTCGCCGACGACGGCATCGCGGCCTACCTCGGCAGCCTCGACCTGACCTACAAATTGGACGTCGCCTTGGCGCCCAGCGTGCGGCTGTTCGCAGACTGGTTGTCCGGCGATGGCACGGCCTACGGCGTCTTCGATACGCTGTACGCGACCAACCACAAGTTCTACGGCGAGATGGACTTCTTTCTCGCGATCCCCGCACAGACCAAGAACCTCGGACTGATCGACGCGGGGGTCGGCCTGGGTGTCGTGCCGGCGAAGGCGCTCAAGGCCTCGCTGACGGGCCACTTGATGCGCACCACCAAGAGCGACGCCGCTGGCGCGAGCGACCTCGGCATCGAGGTCGACACCAAGATCGTCTGGTCCGTCGCTCAGGACGTTCAGCTGCGGGCCTTGTACGGCGTCTTCTTGCCGGGCGAGGCGATGCGCACCAGCAAGGAAATCGCTGCGCCAGCAGCCCTGGCCGTCGAGCACTTCGCCTACCTGACCTGCGACGTCGGCTTCTAGTGTGCCGTTTGGGCAGCGGCGGCACAGACCTGCGGGCCGCTGTGCCTCCTTGCTGATGTCGCGCCTCGGTGCCGCATCGCGTCCGCGCCTCGTGGCCCCATCACGGCAGCGCCAACGGCAGCAGCTCGATCGCGCGCGGCATCACCGGGCAGGCTTCGATACACAGGCCACAACCGACGCACGCGTCGGTGATCACCTCTGGCCGCCAGCGCGTCAGCCGGATGCCGACCACGCTCGACGGGCACAAGCCCACGCACGCGCCGCACTCCGGTCCCTGAAAAGCGATACACCGCTCGGTCGCGATTCGCACGGTGCCCAGTGGCCAGGCGGGAGTCTCGGGCATCATCAGGGCGGCTTCGGCGCACGCCGCAGCGCAAGGAAAACCCTCGCACAGGTGGCATGCCGCCCGGTCCGGTGCCATCACCGGGGTCTCGGCCTTGACGCCCGCCGCCTCCGTGAACGTGTAGATCGCTGCGTGCGGACAAGCGGTTACGCAATCGCCGCAGCGGGTGCACCGCTGAAGAAAGAGCGGCTCGGTTACGGCGCCCGGCGGACGGCGTTCGGGGCGATTGATCACCTCGCGCCGCTTCTCGGCGTCTTCCGCTAGCACCCGGCGCGGATCAGGCACCAGACGTTTGAAGAGCTCCCGTCGGCTCAAACCGGCCATCACATCCTCCCGATGCGCATGTTCATGTCCAGATGCATCAGCGACAGGCCGCCTACCGAGACGAGGATCATCATCATGAGCATCGGCAGCAGGACTCTCGTGGCTACGCCCCGGTCGGCGATCAGCTTGTGGCCGATGCGGTGCGCCACGACGATGCCGTAGACGTGCCCCGTCAGGATGAGCGCAACCTGCACGTACCAAAGGGTGTCCTCGGCGATCAGCGAGCCGACATGAACATCGGCGGTTCCCAGCCAGTTCGCGCCATTGCCGAGCGGATCACTGATCAGCGGGACGATGTGCCCGCCCTCCATCAGCACGTGCATCAGGTTGTGGGCGAGGTGATAGAAGAGCGCCACGGGCAACAGGGACCAGGAGAACTGTCGG
>CALGHC010000669.1 GCA_937915965.1 uncultured Myxococcales bacterium | reverse complement strand
CATCCCCATCTTGCAGATGCGCGGCTTCGACCCCGACGCCGAGGTCGTCGGCTGCGAGGACCCGGAAAAGGCGCTGGTGACGGAACCGAAGATCTTCCGCGCACGCGTGACCGCCGACCTGGAGCTGGTCGAGCCGGAGACCACACTTGAGCCCGTGCTGGTCGCCCACGAAGATCCAACCGCCAAGCCCGGCGAAGAGGCGCTGGTGCACGGCAGCGGCCTCGGCACAACGCCGGGCCTGCTCGCGGTCAACTCAAGCCCGACCGCTGTGGGCGACTGGAAGCCCGACGCGATCCGCTACATCGTCCCCGCTGGCCTCTACGGCAAGGTCGCCGTCGCGGTTCAGGTCGCGGGCAAGTGGACCGCACCCACCTATCTGTTGCTACCCGACCAGCCGGTCCTCGGGCCCTGCGATGGGAACTCGGACGGTTACGCATGCGACGACGGCGTCCCATGTACCTTGGGCGATCTTTGCAAGGGCGGCGTCTGCCAGCCCGGCGTGCAGCCGCCGTGCGATGACAACAACCCTTGCACCACAGACATCTGCGAGGTGGGTGGCACCTGTACACATCAGCCAACCCCTGGCGATTGCGACGATGGCAACGCGTGCACCCAGGACGACATCTGCGCGGGGACGCTGTGCTCAGGTACGACAGTGGACCCCGCCAGCTTCTGCGATGATCAGGACGGCTGCACAGGCGACGTCTGCGACCCGGCGCTCGGCTGCGGCCACGAGCTCGCCGCCAAGTGCGACGACGCCAACCCGTGCACCGACGACGGCTGCACGCTTGCCGGCTGCAGCCACGTTCACAACAGCGCGGGCTGCGTCGACGACGACGGCTGCACCTACGACGATTACTGTTTCGAAGGCGCATGTCTCGGCGGCGCGCCGGCGACTTGCGACGATGGCAACGCCTGCACCGACGACTCCTGCATCACCGGCCAAGGCTGCGCCCACTCCAGCAACAGCGGCGCCTGCGACGACGGCAACGCCTGCACCGATGACGACGCCTGCGGCGCCACGCTGTGCAAGGGCAAGGCAGTCGACCCCGCCGGCAAGTGCGACGACGGCATCGCATGCAGCGACGACAGCTGCGACCCTGGCAGTGGCTGCAAACACGGTCTCGCCGCCGCGTGCGATGACGGCGAGGTCTGCACGACCGAGGGCTGCGACCCCAAGAGCGGCTGCACCCACGCGCCGCTGCCCGGGCCATGCAATGACGGCGACCTGTGCACCGCCGGCGACGCTTGCAAGGGCGGCGCATGCGCGAAGGGCGCCCCGGCCCAGTGCGACGACCAGAACCCCTGCACCGTCGATGGCTGCCAGCCGGCCAGCGGTTGTACGCACAAGGTCCTCGATGGCGACGCTTGCGATGACGGCGATCAGTGCACCGTAGATGACGCATGCGACGCGGGCGCGTGCAAGGGCAAGTCGCCCGGCACTGGCGGCACCGGCTCGCCGCCACCGGTACCCTGCGACGACGGCGATCCCTGCACGGTCGGCGACACCTGCGCCAAGGGGCTCTGCGCCAGCGCACCCAAGGACTGCGACGACGGCGACGGCTGCACTGCCGACGCGTGCGGCGCTGACGGCGTGTGCAGCCACACTCCGAAGTGCTAGAGCGCGCCTCGGTGGGGATCGGCAAACCACACCCAAGACTCCGAAATCTCGGCGCTTGAACGCGAGGCGTCCGCCGCGCTATGGTCCACGCGGCCTGAGCCGACGCCTGAGCTGACCAACGACCTGACCGCCCCTAGCCGCCACCCCTACCGCCACCCACAAGCCGCCACCCACAAGCCGCCACCCACAAGCCGCCACCCCGGAGATTGCCCATGTCCGTCCTCATCAAGAACGGCCGCATCGTCACCGCCAGCGATGACTACTTCGCCGACATCTACATCGAGGACGAGGCCGTCTCGCTGATCGGCAAGCAGCTCGACGTCCACGCCGACACCGTCATCGACGCGACCGGCAAGCTGGTCCTGCCGGGCGGTATCGATCCGCACACCCACTTCGACATGCCGTTCGGCGGCACCGTCTCGGCGGACGACTTCGAATCCGGCACCAAGGCCGCGGCGCATGGCGGCACAACCACGATTATCGACTTCGCCATCCAGACCAAGGGCGAGTCGACCATCAAGGGGCTCGACACCTGGCACGCCAAGGCCGAGGGCAAGGCGACGATCGACTACGGCTTCCACATGATCGTCACCGACATGCCGCACGAGCGCCTCGGCGAGATGGAGCGCCTCGCCGGCGAGGGCGTGACCTCGTACAAGCTCTTCATGGCCTACCCCGGCGTGCTCTACGTCGACGACGGCGTCCTCTATCGCGCCTTCCGCCAGGCCGGCGAGAACGGCACGCGCATCTGCATGCACGCCGAGAACGGCATCGTCATCGACGAGATCGTCCGCGCCGCCGTGGCCGACGGCAAGATCGCGCCGCGCTGGCACGCCCACACCCGACCCACCCGCATGGAGGCCGAGGGTGTGCACCGCTCGATCGCCATCGCCGAGGTCGCCCAGGTGCCCCTGTACATCGTCCACCTCAGCTGCGCCGACGCCCTTGAGGAGGTCAAGCGCGCCCGCATGCGCGGTGTCGACGTCATGGCCGAGACCTGCCCGCAGTACCTCTTCCTCGACATCGACACCTACGACAAGGAGGGCTTCGAGGGCGCCAAATGGGTGATGACGCCCGCGCTGCGCGAGAAGTGGAACCAAGACGTCCTGTGGGCGGGCCTGAGCAACCACCACCTCGCCACCGTCGCCACCGACCACTGCCCGTTCTGCATGAAGGGCCAAAAAGATCTGGGCCACGACAGCTTCACCAAGATCCCCAACGGCGCGCCCGGCGTCGAGAACCGGATGAGCCTCATCTACCACGGCGCGGTGGTCGAGAAGCGCATGAGCCTCAACCGCTTCGTCGAGATCACCTCGACCGCCGCGGCCAAGACCTTCGGTCTCTTCCCCAGGAAGGGCACCATCGCGGTTGGCAGCGACGCCGACATCGTGGTCTTCGATCCCGAGCGCAAAGAGACCATCAGCGTCGACAACCACTTCACCCACCACATGCGGGTGGACTACAGCGCCTACGAGGGCTTCAAGGTGCAGGGCTGGAGCGAGACGGTGCTCTCGCGTGGCCGGCTGATCATCGACAAGGGTCGTCTCGTCACCGAGGGGGGCGGCCGCTTCATCAAGCGCGCCCGCGTCGCCGACCTGCTGCGCTAGCGGATGAGCAC
>CALGHC010000668.1 GCA_937915965.1 uncultured Myxococcales bacterium | reverse complement strand
GTGCCCGCCAGCGTTGCGCGTGCGCACGTGCCCGCCAGCGTTGCGCGTGCGCGCGAGCCCGTCAGCGTTGCGCGTGCACGCGAGCCCGTCAGCGTTGCGCGTGCGCGCGAGCCCGTCAGCAGACGCGCTCAACCCGCCCAGACTGCGCGTGCGTGAAGACGAACTCGTCCAGACTGCGCGCGCGTGAAGGCGAACTTGTCCCAGCGCGGCTTGGACTTGTCGCCAAATCGCGAGCAACCCACCGGAACAAGCGGCGTATGGCGGTCGGCGCGCTGACCGTTCCGCGGGCCCGTCTTTGGGTTCTGTTGAGGGGGCGGTCCGCTCCGCCAAGCGGGCAGCGGGGAGCGCGGCGGCCGTCGCCAAGCACCGGGGCAGCCGCCGCCAGGCAGCGCGCGGGCTGACAGGCAAGCCAGTCGCGCTAGCGCATCGCGCTCAGCTCGGCGTGGCGATAGCAGGCCGTCACATGATCGTTGACCAAGCCCGCAGCCTGCATGTGCGCATAGAGGACCACCGGTCCGACGAAGCGGAAGCCGCGGCGCTTCATGTCGACGCTGATCGCCGTCGACAGCGGCGTGCTGGCGGGCAGGTCGGCGATGGTCGACCTGGGATCAACCGGCGCGGCGCCGTCGACGAAATCCCAGAAGTAGCCGACGAGGCCCGGCCCCTCGGCGCGCAGCCGCATCGTCCGCCGGGCGTTGCCGATGGCGGCGAGGATCTTGGGCCGGCTGCGCACAATGGTCGCGTCGCTCATCAGCCTCTGCACGTCGGCATCGGTGAAGGCTGCCACCCGCTCGGCGTCAAAACCGGCAAAGGCGGCGCGGAAGTTCTCGCGCTTGCGCAGGATCGTCAGCCACGACAGGCCCGCCTGAAACGTCTCGAGCAGCAGGAACTCGAACATCTTGGCTTCGTCGCGCACCGGCACGCCCCACTCCTCGTCGTGGTAGGCGATGTAGAGCGGATCGGCGGTGGCCCAATCGCAGCGGTTCTTTGTGTCGTTCATGTCGGGTCTCGCTTGGGCGGGTCGCTACGGCAAGGACGCAGCGATGGCCTCGCTACGGACCCACAGGGTCTCGGCGAGGGCGTCGTCCGTGCCCGGCTCGATGGGATCGTGTGGCGCGCAGTCGCTGAAATACAGGCCGCTCACCGCGCTGAGATCCGGATGGGTCGCGACATAGACTTGCGTCGCGGCACCCGCTTCGACTGTCTTCATGACCGGCCGCAGGTTCGCGTACATCGCGTCCGCGTTGACCACGTGGCGGCCCAGGTTGGTCTCGATGACGCCCGGATGCACCGAGTTCGCCGTCCGGCCCGTCCCAGCGAAACGGGTCGCAAGCGACCGAGCGAAGAGCACGTTCGCGAGCTTCGATCGGCCGTACATGCGCCAGGCGTCGTAGTCGACCTCGCCGGCCAGGTTGTCGAGCTCCAATCCCCCCTTGGCGAAGCGCTGGGCCGCGCTGCTCAGGATGACCACCCGGCCGGTCGCAGTGAGCTGATCCATCAACCCCGTGACCAGGACGAAGTGGCCGATGTGGTTCGTAAAGAACTGCGCCTCGTAGCCGCTGATCTGACGCAGCTCGGGCAGCGCCATGATCCCCGCGTTCGCGATGATCCCGGCCAACGGCCCCACCCCACGCACGGACTGCACCGCCCGGCGCACGCTGGCGAGATCCGACAGCTCGCAGGCAACCGACACGCCGTCGATTCCGAGGCGCTCCAGTGCCTCCTCGGCCTTCTGAGCTGTGCGGGCCAAGCCGACGATGCGACCGCCGCGCAGCGCAAGCACACGAGCGGTCTCGTAGCCCAGGCCGGAGTCGCAACCGGTCACGACCCAAGTCGTTCCGCGCAGGTCGATGCCCTCGGTGACCTCTTCGGCAGTGCTCGTGGCTCCAAATGTCTGTGACTGGGACATCGTCGGTTCTCCGTGCTGTGTGTGGGCGCCGGCCGAGCCAGCGCGAGCCGGCAGTTCGTCCCATGACGGGCAATTCGTCAACCTCGGCGGGCGATCCGGGCGCGGTTCCAAGCCTTTGGCCTCATTCTAACTCTCCTTGACCGCGGGGAGTTCGTGTCTCTTGTTTGGCCGTCGTCGCACCGCGCCTCGGTTTGGCCGTCGTCGCAGTGCGCCGCGTGGCGACGGACGACGGCCGTCCCTTGAACTCGTACGCTGACGCGTCCGAGGCAAGCAGTCACAGCCGTTCGGCGCGGGGGCGTGCGTGGCCTGCACGGGCCTCGCCAGCGACCGACTTGGTGGATCCGCGCCCGGCCGCTGGCGCGATCATGGCGGCCGCCGTGGCCATCGCGTAGGATCGAGGCCGCTGCGGTGCCGTCGATTGCGCGCTGCACAGGAGGATCCCCATGCTGTCGTCCCTTCGACCGTCGTTGCGTTCGCGATCGCGAGCCGCTCTTTCTTGCACGCTTCTGGTAGCGAGCGTGGCCCTGGTGGCGCCCGCCGCGAACGCAACGGAGATCCCCGTCGATGGCGTGCTGCGCTCGGCGCAGGGCAACCCGGTGCCGGACGGCATCTACGCGCTGACCTTCCGCCTCTACACCACCGAGAAGGAAGCCGAGGCCCTGTGGATCGAGGTGCATGTGGGCGTTCAGGTCGAGGGCGGGCGCTTCCGCATCGCGCTCGGCAAGACCCTTGAGGGCAAGGTCCTCCCGGCGACCGTGCTCGCCGAGCACCCGGGCCTGTGGCTGGGCGTGCAGGTGAGCATCGACCCAGAGATGCCGCGGGCTCGACTGAGCTCGACGCCCTACGCGGGCTACGCCGAGATCGCCGGCACCGTGCTGGGCGGGGTCGGCGTCGCGCAGGTGAACTTCACCTACGCGGGCTCGGACTCGAAGGGCGGACCGGCGGTGGCGCTGAAGTGCACTGGCTGTATCGGCAGCAAAGAGCTCGCTGCGGGGGCCGTGGAGGCCAAGCACCTCGCCGCCGGCGCGGTGAGCGCGGCCGCCGTGACGTTCCTGGAGGTCGGCGGCGCCGCCACGGTGCAGGGCGCGCTGGGCGAGCTGCGCGGCGCGCTGAAGATCGACGGCAGCAGCGTCGGCGTGGCCAAGGTGCCAGGCGGTCAGTGCGCCTTCGATGTCGCCACCGACAGCGGTCACGTCTGCCTCGACGGCAAGCCGGCGCGTGTCGTTCGTCTCGCCGCCAGCGGCGCAGAGATGGACAAGGTCGCGGTCACCGGTCAGGTCATCTACCGCACCGACGAAGATGAGGCGTATCTCTTTCGCAAAGGCAAATGGCGCAAGCTGATCTACGCACCCCAGTGCGGCGACGGCGAGCTCGAGGTGGGCGAGGAGTGCGACGAAGGCGACCAGAACGCCGACAAGCCCGACATGTGCCGCACCACCTGCAAGAAACCCGGCTGCGGCGATGGCATCGTCGACTCGACCGAGCAATGCGATGACGGCAACTACCTGCCCACCGACACCTGCATCGCTTGCACCAACGCGGTCTGCGGCGACGGCCACGTCCAGGCGGGCGTCGAGGCATGCGACGACGGCAACGCCGACAAGACCGACGCATGCGTCTCGTGTAAGCAGGCGACCTGCGGCGACGGCGCGGTCCAGACCGGCGTCGAGACCTGCGACGGCCTCGACGTCGGCAACGCGACCTGCGCCTCGGTCAAGGGGGGCGGCAACTGGAAGGGCACGCTCGCATGCGCCGACGGCTGCAAGGCCTTCAACGTCGATGGATGCGTCCAGGAGCTGTACCTCGACTCGAAGATCCTCACCGCCCAGCAGCAAGCGACCCTCAACGGCTGGGTAGGCGCCGCCGGCCAGACCTGGAAGCTCTGCTATCGTCTCAGCGACGACGGCGCGAACTCTGGGACGTTCCACGCGAAGTGCGACGGCAAGGGCGCGTCGGTGAGCCTGATGCGGGCCTCGGGCGGGCCGATCTTCGGCGGCTACAACGCGAGCTCGTGGGTCACCAACGCGACGTACTCGGTCTCGCCGGGTAGCTTCATCTTTTCGGTGTCGAAGGGGACGAAGTACCAGCTCAAGGACAACAACAGCGGCAACGCGACCTACAGCAACACCGGCTATGGCCCGACCTTCGGCGGCGGCCACGACCTCTACATCAAGCCGAGCATGACGACGGGCTACACGAACTTCGGCCACACCTACGACTGTCCCTGGGGCTACAGCAGCTCGACGTGCCGAAACTACTTCGCCGGCAGCTACGACGGCTGGACGCTCGACGAGCTTGAGGTCTACATCAAGCAGTAGGCGGGGCCGCGCCGCGTGATGCGCGGTACGCGACGACCTGGTCGGCCGCCTCGGCGTAGCCCGGGCGATCGACGTGCCCGGGGCAAT
>CALGHC010000667.1 GCA_937915965.1 uncultured Myxococcales bacterium | reverse complement strand
CCGGGCCGTCATCGCACTGCTCGGGCGCGTCGATGACCCCGTCGCCACAGACGATCTGGAACAAAAGACGCCGCCACACCGGCCCCACCTTGACGAAGAGCGTGTTCTCGTCGGTGCGGTAGACGATCTGGCCGTTCTTGCCGAGCTTCTCCATGGTGCCAGCGTCGTTGGCCATGCGCACCAACAGGGTCGGCGCGCCGTCGACACAGACCGAACCGGCGTCGGTACCAACGTCAACGGTGCACCCGGGTGCCGTCGACTTGCCCAGGCCGACGGTGCTGGTGAAAACATTGGGCTTGGTGAACAGGTTCGCAGAACCACGCAAGGCCGCGTCGCCCATGTCGTTCTTCTTGGCGTAGTCGGCCAGGTCGGCCTGCTTGGCGTAGGTCGCCAGCTCCGCCTTGGTCGCATAGGGCGCAAGCGCCGCAGGATCGAGGTGGTCACTGGTGATGCAGCCCGTGCACGCGAGCGCGGCCGCCTGGCCGGCAGACAGCGCGTAGGGCACCGACCGCAATGGCACCCGGGCCAGCTCGGCCTCGCCGTCAACCGACACGCCGATCCAGGCAGCCTGACCACTCTCGAAGATCGACGCGGGCAGCACTTCCTTGTCGCCAAGCGTGATCGCGAACACGCCGCTGGTGACCTCGATGCCGCTGTGGAACTCCTCGTGCAGCGGCTTGACGCTGTCGGCGGCCTCGTAGATGCCGACCAGCAGCAGGTACTTTCCGTCAGGCGCCGGGCCACCGTTGGCCGATGCCAGGCGCCCCTGCACCGCCAGCATGTGCGGCACTGCGATGGCTGGCGCGGCGAGGAGGAGGAGCGCGGCAGCGCAGATCAGACATCGCAGGGTAGAGCGCATCGAGACCTCGGGCGCGCGGGAGTGTGATTCTTGGGCGCCCGCAGCGGCACGCACGGTAGCAGGCCGTCGCTGCCCGCCACAACAGGCAGGGTCGAGGGCCCGCGGGCCTGGCAGCCGCCTACTTCACCTGCGTCGCCTACTTCACCTGCGTCGCTTGCTTCACCTACGTCGCCTACTTCACCCAGATGCGCAGCGCGTTGCCCCAGTGCTCGCTGTAGCTGTCCTTCCACGCCGGCGTGTTGCCGGTGCACGAACAGATCGACGAGTAGCCGGGCGCACCGTCGGTGTCCAGGCGCATGTGTAGCGCGCAGCTGCCGCCGCCAAAGTCACTGAGGATCATGCCCTCGAGGTCGGTCGCGTCGCCGGCGCCGACGTTCTTGCCACGGATCGTGCCGCTCGAGCAGCCCTGGCTCATCGCCTCGTCCTTGCAGACCTTGGTCGCGGTATTGTCGCCGTTGAACCACTTGCTGAACGCGGCCGTCGGCGCCTCCTTGTACCAGGTCGCCTTCTGACCGAGGTCGTTCTGGGCGTGCACGTCGAAGCGGGCGAGGTGGCCACCGCCGGCCAGATAGGCCAGAAAGACCGCGACACCGTGGCTCGAAGGTGTGTTGTTCTTGACGTCGGAGTTGGTCTTCAGCGGCCCCTTGTTCTGGCCACCAACGAACCAGTTCACCGGCTCGCTGACGCCGTTGCCGTCGGCGCTGTGAACCATCGCGACAAGGGTCCAGCCGCCGCCCGCCATGTCGCACCATGCCTCGAAGGCCGCCGACTTGTCGTCGGGACGCAGCCAGTAGGTGCCATCGGTCGCGGCCGGCTCGACCTCGAGGATCTTCAGGCAAGACAGACCCGGGTTGCCCTCCGTGCCGGCCTCAAGAGCCTGGGCGAAGACCTTGAATGACTTGCCGTTGCAGACCCGCAGGCTGCCATCTGACGTGTCGTAGTAGGCGTAGCCGACGGTCTTGGCGGTGCAGACGACCGGGGCCTTGTCGGCATTCTCGAAGCGGAAACCGACGACCTGCTCGGCGTGGGCGTCGAGGCCGCCGGTGGCGCTGACGACACCGCCGAAGCTCGCCCCTTGGGCAAAGACGTTGGCGCCGGCGAGGGTCGCGTAGCCCGACAGGTCGGCCCCCCCCTCGAGGTCGGCGTACTTGCCCGAGACGGCGACCGCGGCGAGCTGCTTGGCGGCGACCAGACCGGCGGCGAAGGCAGGTCCGGCGTGATCGGCCGTCAGGCAGCCTGTGCAGGCGAGCTTCTGGGCGACGGCGGCGCTGTTGGCCTCGTCGGCGCTGGTCGCGGTGACGGCGGTCTCGGCTTGCTTGGCGTTGTCGGCCTCCTTGGCGTGGTCCGCCTCGAGGGCGCTTGTCGCGACGCCACCCTTGCTGTCGCTGCCGGCGTAGGTAAAGCCCAGGTGCGCGTCGCCGATCGCCCCGGTGGCGATCTTCGCCGCGGTGACGCTGCCGTCAGCGAGGGCGACGGTCGCCACGCAGCCCGAGCAGTCGAGTCCGGCGGCGACCGAGGCGCCGCGCGCCTGCACGGCGTAGGGGACCTCGGCGAGGGGCGCGCGCGCCAGCTCGGCCTCGTCGGCGATGGTGACGCCGACAAAGCGCGCGGCGCCGTCGACGAAGATGGCCGCTTCAAGGGGGGCGCCGACCTTGGGCTGACCGACGACGAGGGCAAAGTGGCCGTGGGCCACCGGCACGGCGAGGACAAGCTCGGTGAAGAGCGCTTCGGCGCTATCGGCGGCCGCGTAGAGGGAGACCGCCATCGGATAGCTGCCGTCAACCACGGGGCCGCCGCCGGCGGTGCCGAGGCGGCCCTCAAGGGTCAGCGTGACGGGCGGACCGAGCGGCGCAGCCAGCGCGGGCACGGCGGCGAGAGTCAACGCGGCGAGGGCCATGGCGGGGGCCCGGCCGAGTCTGGCCCAGGGCGTGGACGAAGGCGCGGACGAAGGCGCGGACGGCGGCGCGGACGG
>CALGHC010000666.1 GCA_937915965.1 uncultured Myxococcales bacterium | reverse complement strand
GTTCAGCGGACGACGGTTCGGCGGACAACGGTTCGGCGGACGACGGTTCGGCGGCGCCGGGTTGGTCCGTGCCCGGTTCGGCCGCGCCGGCCCGGGTCAGGACGCTGGCGCCGCGCAGCACCGCTTCCTTGTCGATCGTCGGCGGCTTGAGCGCGTTGGCATCGCCGCGGGTTGGCAGAGTCACATACTCGTCGCGGCCCGCCCCGGAGGTCGCGCGCAGACCGGCCAGCAGGCGGCCCTTGCTGGGGCGCTGGATGTCGATCTCGAAGCGCCCGGCTTCGTCGAGCGGCACGCCGTGGCCGTTCAACCAGACCTGCCGCTCGGGCTCTGGCAGCAGCCAGCCCGGCGCAGCGGTCGGCGTCTGGCCCGCCGAACGCACCTCGACCGGCAGGGGAGCAGACCAGGCGCGGGCGCCGTATCTGGTGCTGGCGCTGATTCGGATGGCGTAGCGGCGCCCCGACAGCAACGCGGTCGCGCCGCTGCCGGCTTCGACGACGATCTCTTTGGGGGGGGCGCCTCGCCCTTCCTTTGAGCGCAAGAGGGCGCCGATGCGACCATCCCGACCGACCTCGTGGATCGCCACCTGGTGGTTGTCGTAGCCGCCAGCGGTCGCGACCCAGATCGTCAGCGGCGCGCCGGCGCCGACGGCCACCGGCTCCGTCTGGGCGACCAAAGAAGCGGCTCGCGTGCCCTCGGCGATCTGGGCGCGCACCCAGCGCGCGGCGACCTCACGACCGTCGATCGACAGCGACAGGGCGTCTGGCTCGCCGACGATGCGGACGACACCAGCGCCGACGGGAGCCGACGCGGTGGTCTCGGTGTTCGCGCTCGGCATGCGCTGGAAACGGTTGGGTCCGACGTGATCAATCACGCAGCGCACGCCGAAATTCAAGCCGAGCGGTACGCCCCGCGTGATGGTCAGCAGACGACGCATCTCGGTGGTCGCTGTCGAGCCGGGCGGCAAGCTGGCGACATCGAGCTTGAAGAGGTGCTGGCCAGGCTGAATCGCGACGAAATGTAGCCGCCCGTACCGGTCGCTGTCGGCGAACCAACCTGTGTCGGCGTAGACCCGAGCGCCTGGTAAGCCGGCTTCGCCTTCGTCCTGCCAACCGTCGCCGTCGTCATCGCACCAGACCTTGCCAAGGACGGTGCCCAGATCGAGCAACGGATCGGCTCGGACCAGGAGTCGGCCCTGAACCTGACGGCTGAGGGCGGCCCCAGCGGTGTCGAATAGCTGGGCGCGCAGATCCTGCTTCGAGCCGAGCCGGGCCAACGGCAATACCGCAACCTGGAACGTCAGCGTGAGCGTGCGACCCGGCAGCACGTCGAGACCGATCGCTGCCGACGACGCCGGTGAGCGCCGCCGGAACTCGATGATCGGCGGCTGTGGTGGCATCAACGGCACGTCGAGGGCCGTATCACCAGCAGAGGCGACCACCTTCAAACGCGCCGACCCGGCGACGAAGCCCAGGCCTGCCGGGAGCAGCCCGCGCACGACGGCGCCGCCCTTGCCAGTCAGCAAATCGGCGGCGATCGCGGCGTTCGAGCCGTTGTGAATCTTGATCGTGGCGTGCACGACCTCGCCGACGTGGGCGTCGGCCTTGGATAGATGCAGGGCGATATCGATGGCGTCGCCGAGGGCGTCGACGGGCAGGTGGTTGTGGCGCGGGGTCGGCGGCGAGCCGCCGCCCTGAAGAGTGAAACGCAGCCAGTAGGGGCCGAGCTCGGCGGCGAGCTTCGGCACGGCGTCGGCGACGATGATGCCGTCCTTGTCAAGCAGCGCGAGGCCGTCCTCTGACGCCCGCTTCACGGAGGGGAAGCCGTAGGGCAGGCCGGCGGCGGCCACATCGATGCGGTAGGCGCGCCCCTGAGCGGGCGAGAAGATGTAGGCGCCGCTGCTGTCGAGGAGCTGGCCCTGTTGGCCGACGGGCAGCTTCTCGTCCGCGACCTTCTGGCCAGCGGCGATGGGATCAGCTGCGTCGTAGAAGAGGAAAACCCGCAGCCCGGCGACGCCCCGTCCAGTGGCGGCGTCGTAGACTCGGCCGGTCGGTTTGATGGGCAGGTCGAGGTGCCGGCCCGCCGCCGGGTCGTAGGTGAAGGTCGTGTCCGAGAAGAGCGTGCCGTTGGCGCTGTGGACGCGAACGCGCCGCAGCCCGGCGCCGATCTGCTCGATGACGTAGTGGCCGTTCTTGTCGGTCAAGGCTGTGTGAACACTGCCCTCTTCGCCTTCGGGCGGGCCGATGATCACCTGCCAACCGGCAAAGATCTCGTCGTGGCCCTGTTGGAACGCGCCGTCATCCGCGCCCACGTCCTCGAAGACGACACCAGAGATGGCGCCCACTCCCGCCATGGCACCAACCGTGAGGCAGGCAGGCGCCGCATCGACAGTGACCTCGCCCGAAGGCACGTCGGGCTGGCCGATCGGCGCGATGGCGGTGGCGACGTTGCAGACGATCGCCCCCTTCGCGAGGTCGCTGGCCAGCTTCAGGCTCAAGGCAACAATGGCCTGTTCGCCAGCAGGGATCTTCAAGTCGCCGACGCGCAGCGTGCCGGGGCCGGCTACGCCGTCGGCAGGCGGGTCGACGGCAACCGATGCGCCCGACGGGGCGTCAGCCTGCCACGGTCCGACCAGGCCCTTGGGCAGCACGTCGCGGATCTGCACGGCGGCGAGATCCTGCGTGCCGGCGTTGGTGACCGTGATCGTGTAGCGCACGGCGTCACCGGGCTGGGCGACGCCGCCGTCGACGTCCTGAACAGCTTTGGCCACCTGGACAACCGGCTGGTCGTAGCCGGCGACCACAACGATCGTCGCCTGATCGCCGTTGGCGTCGTCCCCGTCGGCGTCGCTGGGCTCCGGCGTCAACCCGTAGGCCTGGACAACAGCCTGATTGCTGATCGCGCCGACCGTGTCGATCCGCACGCGCATCGAGAAGATACGCGAGGCACCGGCCTCGAGATCGCCGACCACAACGTGCACGCGGTTGCCTTCCTTCTCGAAACCGCCAGCGTCACCGTCCGTTGCGTCGGTCAGGGCCTTGCCAGCGAGCGACATCGAGCCGCCCACATAGCTGCTGCCCGCGGGGATCGCGTCGTCAAGAACGACGTCGGCCGCCGCGGCCGAGCCGCTGTTGCGGATGGTGATCGTGTAGAGGATCTCCTCGCCTACGTCGGCCTCGCCGTTGCCGTTGCCGTCGACGACCTGAGCGAACTTGGTGGTCTCGGCGAGCGAGGCGCCATTTCCGACGACGAGCGAGACGGGTCCGATCTGAGTGGGCGGTGCGGCGTCGGCAAGCGCGGTAGCGATGTTGGTGATCACCGTACCTTCCTCGACCTGGGCGCGGACACGAGCCTGGAAGGTGACGATCGCGGCCTGGTCGAAGCCGGGCGCAAGCTCTCCGTCGCCCAGACCGGGGCTGTGTACCTCGATGCCCGTAGCGAGAACCGAGGCGGCGCCATCGCCGGCGACCTGCGCTCCATTGAGACGGGTCGAGCCGCTGACGTAGTCCATGCCCGCAGGCACCGGGTCGATCAACCGGACCCCAGCGATCGGGGCCGCGGCGGTCGCGACCACGGCGATCCGATAGGTGACGACGTCGCCGGGGAGTAACACGCCGCCGTTGTCGTCCTTGGCGGTCTTGCTCGACGCGTCCAGCGCGCTGGCGATGTGAACCGTGACGACGGTCGGGTCTCCTGGTGTCGCGGTGCCCGGGTCGTCGCTGGCCACCGGCGCCGCCAGGGCGAGCGCGGAGGCGAACGCCTGATTGGCGATCTGGGTGCCGTCATCGACCGACGCTTTGACGCGGGCCTCGACGTGCAGCTCGATGACCTGACCGGGCGCGACGGTGTCGAGCGCAGGCGTGGACGCCGCGTCCCAACTCACCTGGTTGCCAGCTAGAGCGCCGCCCTCGCCGACCGCGATGACCTCCAGGCTCTCGGGGAGCTGGTCGGAGACGGCGACCTGCCGCGCTGCCGTCTGGCCGTCGACGCGAACCCGAAGGGTGTAGCGCAGCTTGTCCAGCGGCCGCAGCTTGCCGCCGTCGAGGTCCTCGGCCAGCTTGTCGACGCGCAGATCGGGGATCGCCTCGATGGGCAGGGTCGCCGCGGCCGAGGTCCAAGCCAGGCTGGTCTCGCCTTCTCGGGCGGTCACCACGCTCAAGGCCACGGCTCCGTGCGGCGCCGTCTCTCGGACGCGCAAGCCGACGCTGACGCTCGTCTGAGCGCCCGCCACCAGGCTCGCGAGCGCACCGTTCGAGCCGCCGTCGAAGCGTACAACCTGGGCGCTGGGGTCCCAGTTGCCGCCATTGACCGAGACGACCTCAAAGAGCGCCGCGTCGACGGGGACCAGCACGGTGATGTCGCTGGCGGCAAGCGCGCTGTTGTTGACGACGGTGCCGATCAACTCCACCTCGTCGCCCGGGCTTGCCGGGACGCCCGCGGGCGCCTTGGGCTGGAAGACCGCGCTCACCTGCAAGGTCGGATACGCGACGTCAATGTAGACTTGCGGCGACAGGGCGAGGTCGGCGTTGGCGGCGATGGCCTCGGCCTGGTTGACGATCTGGGCGCCGCTCGCGATGCCCTTGGCGATCTGGGCGACAACCTCGACCGTCGCGACCTGGCCGGCGGCGAGGCTGGAGATCGACCACTTCGCGGTCTGGCCGTCGAGACTACCGCCGTTGCCTACAACGGCGTCACCCAGTGAGGCGGCGAGCAAGTCACTGATCTGCAGTCCGTCGGCGGCGGCGTTGCCAAGGTTGGCGACCGTGATCGCAAAACCGACGGTGTCGCCGGGGAAGAGATGGCCGCCGGTCTTGTCGTTGGCGCTCTTGCTCACCTTGAGCAAGGCTCGCTTGATCACGCTGAGGGTAGGCGCGATCACCAGGGTCGGCTCGGCGAGCTCCACGGGCTTGAGCGCGGCGCTGGCGTTGATCTTGTCGCCGTCGACGGCCGCCGCCGGCACCTTGGCGCGGGCGACGAAGAGCGCGCTACCGCCAGCGGCAAGGCTCGGCAGCGTCCATTCGATCGTCTGGCCGACGAGCGTGCCGGGCGTCACCAGCTCAATATCCTCGAAGCTGATCAGCGGCAGCAGCACCTGCAGCGAGGTCGCCGGCACCTTGCCGGTGTTGATGACCTTGATCTCAAGGCGCAGCTGGTGGCCTGGGCCGACCTGTCCGATCTTCAGCAGCCAGCCGGTCTCGTCGTCGATCACAAACGTCGAGGTCTCCAGGCGCGGCTTGGCGTCAACGATCAGGTCGAGGACTGGGTTGGGCTGCAAGGCGCCGACCTTGGCCTCAACGTGGATCTTGGTGCCGTTGGTGAGGCCCGCCTTGACCTTCGCCTTGAAGCGCAAGACGACGTCGCCGTCGGGACTCAGCCCCAGCAGCGGGATGGTCCAGTCGATCACGCCGTTCTGCAGCGCGCCGCCGTCGTAGACGACGATGTCGTCAAGCA
Source organism: uncultured Myxococcales bacterium (assembly GCA_937915965.1). Lineage (GTDB taxonomy): Bacteria > Myxococcota_A > UBA9042 > UBA9042 > UBA9042 > CALGHC01. The sequence goes on along the minus strand of CALGHC010000666.1, from coordinate 18,324 downwards.
GCCCGGCAGGCAGGAAACCCTGCGCCAAGGTCGCGAGCGCGAGCGCGTCGCCGCTGTTGCGAACGGTCAACTCGAAGACAACCTCATCGCCCGGCTCGAGGCTGCCGCCGTTGAGATCATTGGCGGCCCATGAGGTGCCGCTGAGATCGGCCAGGGCGACCACCTCTACGGTGGTCGGATCCTTGACGGGCGTCGACAGATCCGCGTCGGTCAATACGGGCGCCGCGAAGCCCTTCGCGAGGAGCTGTGCCTGGTTGGAGACGAGCGCGCCGTTGGCAAGCGGCTTGCGCAGCTTCGCTGTAAACGAGACCTGAGCCGACGCACCCGGGGCCAGGTCACCCAGCGCCCAGGTGATGCTGCCGCCCTCCAGCAGCCCGCCATCGGCCGGCTCGGCGGCCTCCAGGCGCGGGTCGAGCGCGTCGATGATCTGCACATCCTTGGCCAGGGCGTCGCCTTCGTTCGTCAAGGCGATCGTGTACTTCAGGGTGTCGCCCGGGCGGGCGTCGCCGCCATCGAGGTCGACGACCGTCTTGGTCGCTTTCGAGAAGTCGATGTTGGAGACCACCGTGACCAGCGTCGGATCGCCCAGTGGGCCCGTGACCGGATCGTCGGAGAGAACGGCGGAAGGCAGACCGGCGTAGGTCGCCTTGCCCTGATTGCTGATAACCAGCCCGTTGTCGAGCGCCGCCCCAACCACGACGCGGAAGCGCAGCAGCACGGCCGCGCCCTGACCCAGCCCCAGCGAGGCGATCGCCGGCCAGGTGATGGTCTTGCTGCCAGCGTCGTAGAAGCCACCGTCGAGGACCTGCACGACCTCCAGGTCGCTCGAGACGAGGTCGGAGACGACCACGTCAACGGCCGCAGCGTTGCCGTCGTTGCGCAGCTCGAGCTCGTAGCGAATGGACTGTGTGGGCTTGACGGTGCTCTGATCGATCTGCTGGCCGCTCGCCTGATCGTAGACCTGCTTGGTGAAGACCAGCTTGGCCGCGCTGTCGACCGCGAAACAGGTCGGTTCGCCCCCCTGCTTGGGCTCGAACCCCGGCGGCGAGGTGTGCGATGGCGTCGGATTCTGCGCGGCGACAATCGAGGCCTGATTGCAGATCTCGGTGCCCTTGGCCAGCGGCTTGGCTACGGTCGCCTGCAGCTCGACGGTCTTCGAGGCGCCGGCCGCTAGAGCGCCGACGTTCCACGTCGCGGTGCCGGTGCCGGCGTTGAAGGCGCCGCCGACCGCGATCACGCCCGTGACGTTGGCAGGCACCTTGTCGGTGACCACGACGCCGGTGCCAGCCAGGTTGCCGCTGTTTGTGACGATGATCGTCCAGCTCACCTTGTCACCAGCGGCGACCACCGGCGCGCTCGCCGCCTTGGTGCTGGCGCCAAAGTCCGGAAGGTTCTGGACGGTAAAGGTAATTGTGTTGGTCTTGGCAACGGTGGGGGTCTCGCTGAAGGTGATCGTCGCGCTGTTGCTGACAACCTTGCCGCTCGCCGTCGCGTTGGCGATGGTCGCGCGCACCTCAAAGACAAGCGGAGGGTCACCGGGCGCGAGGCTCTTCGCAGAGGTCCAGGTGACCGTCTTGGTGCCCGCGTTGTAGGTGCCTCCGACGACCTGAACGTTGGTCAGGGCGGCGTCGAGGACGTCGGTGACGGCGATCGAGGTCGCCGGCGCGTTGCCGGTGTTGACGACCTCGACGGTGAACTTCACCTCGTCGCCACCTTGTGGGATGCCGCCGTTGAGGTCCTGCCACGCCTTGGTCGAGGTGCTGAGGTCTGGCTGCGACTGCACGTTGAAGACGGTCGGGTCGGCCGGCCCCGACTTCGCGGGGTCGTCCGACAGGGCCGGCGCGCCCAGGCCGATGGCGTTGAGCTGCGCCTGGTTCGACACCTGCTTGCCCTGCGCGATGACGTCGGCCAGCACCGCCTCGACCGTCACCGTTATCGGCGGTCCGCCCGGCACCAGGTCGCCGAGATCCCAGGTCACGGTCTGGCCGGCGATGACTCCGCCGCCAGTCGTGGAGACGAGCGTCAGCACGCCATCGTAAGTGCTGGTCAGCTTGGCCTCGCCCGCCGCCGCCTTGCCAGTGTTCTGCAAGGTCAGCACCCAGGTGACCGTAGCCCCCGGCACAAAGCCCCCGCCGGCGGCGGTGACGGTGTTGCTGAAGAGCGTGATCTTCGGCGAGGCCTGCACGTTAACCGTCGTCGAGACCTGCACGGGATCGTCGAGATCTGGGCCAGTCACGGTAGCGATATTGCCGATGGCCGTGCCGTTGGCGGTGCCTGCGCTGACCTTGGCGTCGAACTCAAGCACGACTTTTGCACTGGGACCAAGAGAAGCCGGACTCCAGACCACGGCGCCAGCGCCTGCATCGAACGCGCCACCAGCGGTGATGTTGCTGACGGCGGTGAGGTGGCCGTCGATCGGATCGTTGACCTGCAGGGCACCGGTCGCCTTCGAGCCCGTATTCACCAGCGTAATCGCGTAGTGCAGGGTGTCGCCCGGCTCGACATCGCCGCCGTTGAGGTCGACCACGGTCTTGGTCGACGTCGACAGGTCCGCGCCACCGGTCACGGTGAACACCGGAGTCTGCAGCACGGTCGCCGGGGTGCCATCAGCGAGGTTGAGGGTCGCCGTGTTCGAGAAGGTGGTCCCGTTGGGGACGTCCGGCTTGATCTTCGCGACGAACTCGATCGTCACCACCTCGCCCGCCTTGATCTCCATCGCGTTGGCGGTGAGCACCTGACCGTTGGCCTGCAGGTCCGGGCTTGTGGTCGAGAGGAACGTCAGGGTGTCGGGCAGGACGTCGACGAGGCTGACGACGGCGTCGCCCACCCCGCTGTTGACGATCGTGATCGCAAACAACATCTCATCGCCCGCGCTCAGCGGCGTGCCCGGGCTGAGATCGGCACCGGACTTCGTCGATGAGCCGAGATTGGCCGGCACCGAGACCGTGAAGATCGTCGGATCGTTGCCACCGGCGATGTTCGGGTCGTCGGTCGTCCAGATCTTGGCGCCGATCGTCACCTTGCCCTGACTGGCCACCTTGTGGCCGTCGAGCGGCGCGATGCCCAAGCCCTGCAGCTCGGCGATCGAACGCAGCTTGCCAACAATCGTCCAGGTCGGCTTGGCGCTGCCGGCCACCGTGACCGCCTCGAAACGCGCAAACCCGGTGCCGTTGGTGCCGCCACTGAGCGCGCTCTTGTTGGTTCCGCTGCCGGTCGCCGAGACGAAGTCGACCTCGGCGGGCATGACCAGCTCGACCGCGTCGATGCCGAGCGGACCGACACCCACGTTCTCGAAAGCCAGCGTCCAGGTCACCACGCCGCCGGGCAGGATGACGGCGGGGGAGACCACCAGCGTCGGCGCGCTGATCTTCGGTTCTTCGACCAGCACCGACGTGATGTTTGTGTCGATCGTGTCGCTGTAGGCGCCGTTGACGTACTTGTACGAGACGACACCTGTGCTCTCGATGGTGGCGACGCCCGGGTTCGCCTTGATCTGCACCTTGAACGTGACCTTGCGGACCTGGTCGCCGCCGGCGGCGTTGGTCAAGGTGCCCAGCGTCAGACCGTTGGCGAGAGCGCTGGTGCCGGCCTGGTCCGGCGCGGCTTTGGTGTCGACCAACGTACTGCCCGGCACGTAGTCGGTACCAGGGGGCGGGAACTGGTCGAGGCTCAGGACCGTGTTCTCGGCGTCAAGCGGGCCATTGTTGTAGAGATCGATGGTGTAGGTGAGCACCTCGCCTGGTGAGGCGGAGGCAGCGTTGACCGTGTACTTGCTGACCGGGTTCTTGAAGTTCGGCGTCTTGCGATTGATCTGCAGCAGCGTGTAGCCGTAGCCGACCAATTCGCCGTAGCCCGCGATGGGGCTGAGGCCCGGGTTGTCGCTCAGCGACCCGTTGCCCGACGAGGCGACGATCACCGCCGACGTATCATCAACCTTGACCAGAGCCGAGATATCGAAGGTGTCGAGATCGAGGGCCGTCTCCGGGGTCGAGTTGAAGATGTTGTGCGCTTCGTTGTTGCCGGCACCGCCAGTGAGCTCAACGCCGTTGAACGAGATGAAGTCCCAGCAGGTGTCGCACGGCGGGCTGTCGGGACTGCCTGGGAAGTTCTGCGCCGGGTTGCCCAGCTGCTTGTCGCCCTCGACGACGTAGTACGACAGCTGCGCCTCGGGCGGGTTGCCGACAAGAAAACCCTCGAGGTTCATGGTGAGCTGGCCAATGCTGTTCTGCTTTTCGTCGAGCAGCACGAAACCGTCGTAGAGGAAGATGTCGCGTTTGGTCGTCACGCTGAACTGGGTGTCGTAGATCAACACGATCGACCACGAGGCGTGCGCACCTTGGGCGCCGAGGTCATCGAGCGCGGGGCAGACGGTCTCGGGGTCGCCATTCCACTTGGTGAAATTCTGACATTGGAACGAGATGTTCGCCGTCTTTGCGTCGAGGCCACCGAGCTCGTAGGTGCCGTTCCAGTGGCCGACGCCAGGATTGGCAGCGACCAACGCCGTGATGTCTTTGCGACAATAGCCGTGGTAGTCGATGCCGCTGCCCGAATTGACCGGGCGGGCGACGCAGGTGTCCGCCTCGATCGTCGTCTGAGCGCCGCCGTACATGCGCAGCCAGACCGAAGAGTCGGGCGTGCTGCCGTTCACGCGGGCCGACCAGAAGACGTACGCGGCCTTGATGACCGCGTCCTCGGGGATCTGCTCGAACGGCTGGACCGTGTCGGAGCTCGACAGCTTGAGCTTGTCGTTGAAGCGGTAGTCGGTGAAGTTGGTGACCAGCGACGCACCGAGCTGGACGGCGCGGCCGTAGACCTGCCACGACTGCGGCACGGTCGGATACGAACCGACCACTTCGGCGGCCGCAGGCGATGGGCCTGCAAGCGCGGCGACGAACAACGCGAAGGAGACGAGGGAGACGAGGGAGACGAGGGAGACCAGGCGATTGGCCACACGCGCACGCAGGCCGCGCGCTGCCGCGCAGGCGCGAGAAGAGCGACCGGGACTTGCGGCATTCGGCGCACTCATGGCCGCGTATCCTACCCGGCCCACGCGCTGCGGGCCAGAAGGACAACGTCGATCGATCGAGCTCAGCGCTCGGTCGCCCGCGTGGACCGGCAAATACGGCAGGGCCTGCGCGGAAATCCGCATTTTTTCCAAATGTTGTGGCTACGGACGGACGAGGGGATTCCACAGGGTGGTGCTCGTTCGCGCGACCAGTTTGCCGTTGCCATCCTGACCGGCACCGCCGACGACGAGCACGTGGCCAGTCGACAGGCTCATCGCCGTGCCGAGCGTGCGGCCGCCCTCGGGCATCGTGTTCTCTGCGACCAGGGGCGTAAGCGAAAAGAGTTTCGGAGCGCCGGTGGTCAGCGCATCCTGGAAGAACGTGCCCGCCTCGCCGAAATCGATGACCTCTGCGGTAGCCAGCGCCGTGTAGGTGTCGCCCTTGGTGCCGCCCGCGACCAGCACCTGACCGGCGCGCAGCCCCTTGGTGACCGCGGCCACCATGGGCGCGCCACGCGCCTCGCCCAGGAAGAACTCAGCGGGAGCGTTGCTATCCCACGCGCCGCCGTTGGGATCGGCGGCGTTGGGCAGGAAGGTCGAGGTCACCCAAGCGCCACGCTGCACGTCGAAGATGTCGATCCGGTTGGACGCCTTGGTCTTGGCCGAGTCCTCGAATCCTCCGACGATGTAGATGAAATGGTAGTTCGGCGGGCGCGACGCGAAGACGGCACCGGCCATGGTTCGGGCCACGCCGCTCTTGAAGTCCTGCTTGATCGGTCGCCACGCCGGATCGGGATGATCGTCGCGCGAGACGTTGCCGGCCGTGTCGAAGCGGATGACCTCGAAGTTGGCGAGCGGTCCTTCCGCGTTCTCGCCGCCTGCCAAGACGATATAGCCGCCATCACCGGAGGGTAGGCGCACCGCGGTGTGATTCCAGCGGGGTTCACTCAAGAAACCCTGTGCAACCGTGCCGGATTGCGGACTCCAGACCTCCCACGACTTCGAGGCGAGCTCCTCCCCCGCACCGCCGGCGATCAGGAAATAGTCGGCGGTGTCGAGCATCCGCGTGACCGTGCAGTTGGCGCGCGCGAAGGCCAGGGCTGGAGACTGGGTCGCGCCCGTCGGACTCAGCGGCGATGCCACCTTGACGGTGCCCGGGTCGGAGAGATCGAAGAACTCAACCGCTGTGGTTGGCGTCGGCCCCCCTTCGCCCATGACGTAGCCCCCGGCGAAGACGATCAGCCCCTCGCGGCCCGACGACGAGCCGTGAAAGGCGCGGGCCTGGGCCATCATCGCCCCGGTTGGCAGCAGCTTGCGCTCGTCGGCGTCGTAGACCAGCAGGCCCGGCTGGAAGCTGCTGTAGCTGGCCGGGTCGTAGGGGTTGATGGCGCCGTCTTTGAGGTTGGCCCCACCAGAGATGATCGCGTAGCGGGCGTTGGCCTCGTTGAGCTGCGCGCCGATGCGGAAGTCACTGCCCGCGATGACGCCGCCGTCGTCGACGGGGGGCGCGAAACGGTTGACGAAGGTGATGTAGGGATGAACGGTGACCGGGGTGGCGCCCTCGGTCACCGTGACGGGGATGGTGCGGCCGGAGGCGAGCAGCGGCTGACCAACCTGACCGGTGGCGTCATTGCGGGCCCAGATCTCAATCCGAACCTGACGCTCGACGCCAAATGGCACCTCGATCGCGAGGTCCGTACCGCTCTTCTTCAGCGCCTCGACGAGCTCGAAGGCGGCGCCCAGATCGCGGCCCTCGGCGATCAGCGCGGCGAACTGCGAGCGGATGTCTTGGAACGGGTTGTCCTCGCCGAGAGGCGAGCGCACGGCGAGGTTGAGCCCAACCTGAGCGGGCGGCACCTCGGCGGTGCAGCTGGCCAGCGTCGCGGCGGCGAGGAGGCCGGCCATCGCGGCCCGGCCCAGACCCTGGAACTTGGTGCTGTTGCGAAGCATGGTTGGGCTCCTACGGGATCGTCGGGAAGGAGGCCTGGGCCTTGAAGTTCTGCTGGACCGGCTGTTCCTGGGTGGCGATCAGGGCCGCGGCCACGGCCCCGCCGACGACGACTACGCCGATGGTGGTCCAGAACCACCACTTCGTGACGATGCCTCCGTCGTCGTCGTCGGCGCCGCTCACCAGACCTGCGTACGGATCCGGCTGCGGATCGTTCCTTCGCGACGGATTGCGATCGGGCTGCACGACGACCGATCTGCGAGGCTCATCGCGGTCGGGCTGAACCACCCGCTCGGGCTCGGGCCGGGGCGGCGGCGACGGAATCACCGGCGGTGGCTCAGCTGCAGCTGCCTCGGTGGTGCGCTCGTAGACCTCGGGTTGGGCCGTGACCTCGCGGTCAGCAGGGAAGAGCGCGACGGCCGAGCGGATTCGCCCCTCTGCCTCCAGGATCTTCATTTGCAAGTTGTTGAGATTACCAGCGAACATCACCGGCTCGAGGGCGGCGACGCGGCGCTCCTTGCTCTCAAAAAGGAAGAGATGCAGCTCAAGGCCACGAATCGACGGCGCGACCACGCCGTACAGCAGGAACTCAGCCTGGATCTGCCGCGCGAAGAAGGTCGAGAAGTTGCGGAAGAGGCGCTTCTGGAAGCCACCCTTTGCGGCAAACGGCTTGAGGTCTGCGGACTTGACCATCAGCGAGATCTCGCTATCCGGCGCACCTTCCTCCTGTTCAAGCGTCGCCTTCACCGTCGCCGAGCGGCCGCGCAGCTTCACGGTCTCGCCCCACGGTTTGGTGCCGTCCATCCGAACCTGGACGTAGTGGATGCCAGGAGGCAGCTCGGACGAAGTCGCCGGGGTGGCGCCGATGCGGACGCCGTCGACATACGCGGTCGCCCCGCTTTGTTCGCAGGCCACCGATATGGTCGCCTTCTTCTGGCGGTCGAACTTGGCTCGAATGTCGTTGACCAGCGACTGCAGCTGCTTGTTGGCGCGACGGGCGTCGACCACAAAGGTTGGTTGGATCGTCAGGGCGCGCTCAAGCCAGTCGCTGGCGTCGCGTTTGTTGCCCATCACCAGGGCGGCGGAGGCAGCGCGAGAGTAGGCGTCGACCAACTTGGTGAAATCAATGAGCTCGACGAAGTGGGCCTCATATCGCTTGATGGCCGCGAGCATCAGCTTGTATGCGATCTCGGTATCATCGCCCGAATCGAGCATCGTGCGGCCAGTCAGCAGCGCCTGATCGGCCTTGTCGAGGGCCTTCTGCGCGGGAGTCGCGACGCGGGCGGCGGCGGTCTGCCGGACCGTACTGTCGCGACCCAGGTCGACGATCTCCGGCGAAATCAGGCGCACGGCGGTACCGGCCTCGATCATGGCGCGCAGGTACTCTTCGATGCGTGCCACGGCGAGGACGCCCACGTCACCGCGGCGAGCCAGCGGGAACAGAGCGAGACCCGGCCGGTTGTCGGCGGCCCGAGCGCTCGAGATCGCAAAGGGTCCTGGCAGGCCAGGAGCGCCCACTGCGGTCATCAGGAATGACGTCACGACCAGCCAAGCTGTCGCGCGTCGCGTCGCGGAAATGCCCATCTCCACCTCGTCCACCATCACGATCGGACCACTGTGCGGTCAAGTCCGGCGAGGGATGTCATGGCACGGGCGACCGTGTCCAGCAAGAAACCCGCACGGATACGCCCTGCAAGCGGGGCGCGGAGTCTACACGGCGAACGCCTGCGGTCAACGGCCTGCGCGCGCCAAAACGGGGAGTCCTGGCGAACTTCCGTCCTTCTTTCCAGATCTTGATAACATCTCCATGGCGCCATGGCGTACATCCCGAGACAAACAGACGTCGCCGGGCCGGGCAACGTCCTGAGACGGTCAGCCCCAAGATGGTCAGCCCCAAGATGGTCAGCCCCAAGATGGTCAGCCCCAAGATGGTCAGAGCTGGGTGTTCGCCGCGTCAGTCGGCGTCACGGCCACCGGCGGCGTTGTGTCGACGACCTGCGGGCGACCGCGACCGACGACCACCAGCCCGACCGGCACCTGCACGGCCGATCGGATCGCCTCGTGCACGCCGTTCGCGTCGAGATCGAGCATGGTCGACGAGCCGCCGTCGAGGTTCAGCGCTCCTTGCAGGGCCGGACCGCCCTGTTCTGTCGGACGCACGAGGAAGGCAGAAAGCTCTTCGAGTCGAATCACGCCGGCGGTGACGGCGATCACGACCCGATCGCGGCTGTCGTGGCCAATGACGACACGCCGGGCCCGATCGTGGCGCTTGAACGTCAGGGTCACGCCGTCGACGATGAGGCGCGGGCCGCATTCGACGGCGAACTCCAGATCGACAGGCGAGACGAACTGACGTGCGTGAGCGATCGACGGCCGACCGCCGGCGATCGCGAAGACGCCGTGATCGACCTTGCGCAGGCGACTGAGCCTGTGCCCGCCGCTGACCAGCAGCCCCAGTGGGCGATACTCGGGATCGAAGTAGCCAGCGTTGATCGCCGCGAGACCTCCGCGAGCGATACGAAAGGCGGCGGCATCCGCGAGGGGTCGACCCAGATCCGCCGCTCGAACCACCTCAAGCGCGAAACGGCGTGGATCGATGCGCAGGAGATGCATGGGTACCGGCGCGAAGCCAGCGCCGATCTTTGCTTCGACGTGGGCGTGCTCGAAACCGGCTTCGAGCGCTTGCCACGGGATCGGCCCGGCTTGTCCGGCTCGGCCGCAGGCGGCGATCCCGCCAAAGAGGAGCGGGGCGATGCACAGCACGCCAGCAACCACCCCGGCGGCGGACCCATGCTGCCACGACGCGGTGCGCACGATCGCGGCGACGCTGCGGCGCGCGCTGCGACGAGACGAATGCGCTGCGATCACATGGGTGGCGAGCATGACGAGGCCGGTGCAAGACGACGGGACGACCGCGGCGACCGCGCTGCCGCAGTCGCGAACGGTCCCGAGCCGTGGCTGCCAGCGAACGGCCGGCAGCCGGCTAGAGGAGGGATTCGATCGCCTGCTTGAGCTTCTCGGCCTGCTCCTCTGGCTTGAACCCGGTGTCCTTATAGCGAATCACGCCGCTTCGGTCGACCAGGTACGTCGCCGGCATCGAATAGACGAGGAAGTCGCCGAAGAGCACGGAGTCGCTGTCTGCCAGGATCGGCCATGTCGCACCGTGCTCCTTCGCGAATTCGACGGAGCGGCTGGAGTCGGTGTCGACGCCAACCCCAACGATTTGGAATCCCTTGGCCTTGTAGTCCTCAGCGTGCCGGACGAGGAAGGGGATCTCCTTCTTGCAGGGGCCGCACCACGATGCGAAGAAGTTCACCAACGTGACCTTGCCCTTGAAGGTGCTGGAGTCGATCTCCCTGCCGTCGGCGGCCTTGACCTTGAACTGCGGCACAGGATTCCCGACCAGCTCCTTGGCGGTCGGTCGCAGATCACTCGGGTTGACCTTGGCAGAGCGCACGTTGCTGTCCGCGCAGCAGCGAAATCCAGTGGTGTGATTGCGTCGACCGTTGCCGTTGCCGTACGACCGATCGTTGCATGCGGCGCGCTCACCGCTGGCGGCGTGGCCACCCATCAGCGTCGCCTTGGTCTTGTCCTCAGAGATCCACTCGCTGATGTTGCCGGCCAGATCGAAGATGCCGCTGGGAGTACGACACTTCTCCTTGATGCCAGCCTCAACGGGCATGCCCTTGTACTTGTCGCCCTGATCGTTGCAGACCTGGGCCTGATAGAAGACGCCGTAGGGATACATGTTGCCTTCGACCGTGTCCTCGCCAAACATCCCGTTGTTGTTGTCGTCTTTCGCTGGCTGACCGGCGCACGCCGAGACCCACTCCTCCTCGGTGCACAGCCGCTTGCCGGCCTTCGCGCATGCGGCCTGCGCTTGGTACCAGCTCGCCCACGCGGGCTCGACGCCTGGAACCGGGGCGGCCTTGCCGGCCTTGGTGATCGACGCCTCGTACGGATCGATCCAGAAGGTCCCGCCCTCCTTCTTCGCCTCGATCATCTGCGTGCCATCGGGCTTGGGCGCGACCTTCTCCTGGCCACCGGTGAGCGCTTCGCTGCCCCCCTCGGCTTCCTTGATGGCGCGCTCGATGTGGTACTCGAGGATCGACTTGGAGGCCGACCCGGTGACCAGACGACCGTTGATGTAGGTCTTCGGTGTGCCGTAGATGCCCGCCCGGATCGCCATCTGAATGTCGTTGGCGATGTACGCGCTGGTCTGGGGGCTGATGAGACACGCGTCGTACTTCGCGAGGTCCAGGCCGACCTCCTCAGCGTACTTCCGCAGGCTCTCGGGCTCGAGCGCTTGCTGGTTGGCGTACATCTTATCGTGCATTTCCCAGAACTTCCCCTGCATGCCGGCGCAATGACCCGTGGTCGACGCCTCACACGCGTAGGGGTGCTTGTCGTAGCCGGCCATCCAGCGATTGCACTTCACGTTCATGGGGAAGTGCTTCATCACAAAGCGGACCTTGTCCTGATACTTCTTCATGACGGGCTCAAACGACAGAGCGAGGTAGCGGCAATACGGGCACTGGAAGTCGGCGACCTTGACGACCGTGACCTTGGCGCTGGGGTTGCCGAACCAGAACTCCTGCTCGTCATCGAGCGGGTAGTAAACCTCCGTCCAGCCGTCCTCCGCGGTCTTTTCGCCGCCCGTGCGGGTATCGGAGACCGGCATCAAGCGTCGCTGCGGCAAGCTACCGGGATCGACGACCTGGACGTTGCGGTCGGCAACCGGGGCGCGGCCGGCAGCGGCGGTACCTGCAGCGACCTGTTGAACCGAAGCCGGCGGGACGGCAGAGTCACCGGCGACCGGTTGCACCGCGTCGCCCGCGGCCGCGACGGTGGCCGCGTCGGCCGTGTCGAAGCACTTGCTCGCATCAATGCTACACTCTACGCCGAGCGCCTCGTAGTGGACCTTGGCCTTATCGTGGCCGACATAGCTCAGGCCGAGCACAATCACGACGACGCCGAACGAGGCCACCACCGCGCTCTTGGCTCCCATCAGCGCCTGGATGGACCCCTGGATCGCGTCGCCGAGAGTCCGGGGACCGGCGAGAACCGCGAGGATGGTCGCGACCAGGTTCACCGCGTACAGGCTCATGCAGTACACGCAGTACGCACCGATCTTCGCGCTGGAGATGTAGGCCAGGTACATCGTGTACAAGACCGTCAGGACGCCGATCGCCGCCGTCAGCTGCAGGCTGATAGCGCCGTCTTCTCTGGTCGCCTTGTCGGTCGAGGAGAGCGCACGCATGGCGCGGAAGACCAGGTACGCCATGACCGCGTAGGTCGGGATGCCGAAGAGAGAGATGGGCAGCCCAAGCAGCTCGGACCACGGCGAGGTGTTGACCGCGTCGCAGTTCAGCGCCCCACCGTAGTTGCAGCTCGAGTGCTTGAGCAGGCCACTGGCGAGCAACAGCTTGTGGCGGACCAGATAGAGGCTCACGCCCAGCCCAGCTGCGAGCACGGCAAGGAGCCCGTACAGCAGATTGGGATCCTTGGGCAGGCCGTCGTGGCCGCCACCGCTGGAGGGCGGAGAATCGGGGGGAGGAGTAATTGGAGCTTGGGCGTCGCGGGTGCTCATGGAGCTACCTCCGTGCGTGGGTCCAGACTGCGGCCTTGCAGTCTGGCCTGTTCCGAACTACGGGCTGCCGGGTCGATCTTCGGGTCATGCGTCGCGCTGCCTCATCGTGCCCGCCGGACGCCCCGTGCATGGTCGGGGCGGGCCTCGGTCATGTGCCGCGGCGCAGCGAGGCGGGCGCTGCGCAACCTGCGGCGGCGAGGGTGCGCAGTGTAGGATCATTTACCGCTCGTGCAATCCCCCGAATCGACCGATCGACCCAGGTGGCCTCGTCGTCTTCGCAACACCGGCGTCCGAAGGATATTCCGGCGCAATCTCGGTCACTCGTACGCCGGAATGATCAAGGATTTGATCGTCACCGGCGGACTCGAGACAACTCGTTTGTATCCATGGCGTTACGCTGGCTCTGTCGACGCGCGAGATACCAACCACCGGCGGCGACCTCGGGCGACAGAGCGCTACTGCCACCGCTCCCAGGCACTAAAAGCCGATCGATTCCGATCGGTTGGCGCTCTCGCGTCGGCCTTTTCCTCTTGTTTTCCGACTATTCAACGATTTCGATCACTTGCCCAAGGGGCGTTGACGGCAATCGGCCACCTCGCTACGTCAGTGCCGTCCAGCGTCGCGATCGAGGCGACCCGTTTGCCTCGCCAGCGACCCGATTTCGGAGATGCGCCCTGATGCGCCGCTATACGCCAGGCCCACCGCTGCGCACCTCCCGCCGACGACGGCGACGGCCGGTGTTGGTGCGGCTCGCCGCGCTGATTCTCATCATCGCGGCCGGTTGGCTGTGGATCCACTGGATCGGCGACGACCTCGACTCGACCGCCGGCGGCGATGATCGCGAGATGGCGATCGCCGCCCCCGCCGCGATCACTCCAGCAGGGCCGGCGGCGGCGTTGGCGCCAGGCGCGGCGCAGCGGATCGTCGGGGCGGTACCGACGAAGAGCGCCAAGGCGGCTTCCGGCCATGTGGCGGGACGCGACCTGGTTGCCCACGCCCTGCTATCGACAGCAAAGGACCATGTCGCCCGCCGGGTCCATGCGACCTGGGGCTCGGTGGCGGACCTGGAGTCGCTCCACGGCAGCCACATCGACCTGATCGAACGCGCGCTGGCCCAGGTGGGGTTCCCGCTGCGTAGCGCCGTCGTTCGCCACCGATTCCGCGAGCCGCGCCGCTTCGGGCTGTCACGCCGGCCACCGGCCACCACCGAAGAGCGCCGCCGTGCGCTGACTGTCGAGACTCTCAAGGTCTTCCTCGACGCATTTGCGACGCGTCTCGAGTCGCAGGTGGCGGCGGGCGGCGACAACTTTGCCGCGGGCGATCTGGTCGTCGTGACTCGACGCGCCCTCGCCGGCAGGGAGATCTTCGCCGTGGTCAGTGACCGCACCGACGACCGCGGCGTGTCTCTGCTGGTCACCCTGGACCCGATCGACCGGCACGCCAGAGAGACGCACCCCTTGGACGACTACGAGATCGGCAGCCACTACCGCCTCAAGCGCGCCCATCTGGCCGCCGCACGCAGCCGCCTTGACATGCCCCGCGATTCGGCGCCCGCGGGCAGCGCGGCGCTGTAGCGCGATCGCGCCCAAGGCTGACAAGCTGACGGGCCGACAGGCTGACGGGCCGACAGGCTGACAGGCCGACAGGCCGACAGGCTGACAGGCTGACAGGCTGAGACAGGCTGACAGGCTGACAGGCTGAGACAGGCTGACAAGCCGACAGGCGCGACGACCGGCAGCGGACGCAGCGACTGGCTGTCGCGGCATCTGTACACGACGCCAGCCTTCGCCTAGCCTCCCGGCCATGTCGCAGTACCCGGCTGCCAGCGCTGATGGACCCGACGGCACCTGGACGCCGAGCTCCCTGAACCGGCGCATCCGCGACGACCTCGCCGACCTCACCGGACTTTCGGTGCGCGGCGAGATCAGCAATCTGCGCTACCAGTCTAGCGGCCACGTCTACTTCGAGCTCAAGGACGCCTCAAGTCGGGTGCGCGCGACGATCTGGCGCTCGACTGCGGCCCGGATGGCGCTGCGTCTTCGTGATGGCATGGCGGTGATCTGCACCGGCAGTGTCGACGTCTGGGTCGCCGGCGGCACCTACTCGCTCATCGTCAACCGGATCGAGGAGTCGGGTCTGGGAGCGATGTGGCTGGCGCTGCAGCAGCTCAAGGCGGAGCTGCGCGAAGAGGGTCTCTTCGACGAAGCGCGCAAGCGACCGCTACCTTTCCTGCCGCAAACAGTGGGGATCGTTACCTCGTCCAGCGGGGCCGCGCTGCGTGACATGCTGCGCATCCTGCAGGACCGTTTTCCGGTGCGGGTGGTGCTCGCGCCAGCGAAGGTGCAGGGGGACGGTGCGGCGGAGTCGATCGCCCGAGCGATCGAGGCCCTGGACACGAGCGGGCTATGCGATGTCGTGATCGTTGGGCGAGGCGGAGGCTCGATCGAGGACCTGTGGGCGTTCAACGAGGTGCGCGTCGTCCGCGCGGTGGCCGCCTGTCGTACGCCCATCGTCAGCGCAGTCGGCCACGAGACCGATACGCTCTTGTCAGACTACGCCGCCGACCGCCGCGCACCCACCCCAACGGCTGCCGCCGAGATGGTGGTCCCCGAGCGCGACAAGCTGCATGCGGGCATCAAGGATGCCCTGTGGCGAATCCGCCAGGTGATCGGTCGTCAGGTCGGTCACGAGCGCCGCCACCTGCTTGCCGCTCGCCAGCGACTGGGCCGGGGCGACACCCTCTTGGGTCACCGTGCGATGGGTCTCGATGAGCTGGAGCGACGCCTGGGCCACGCCGCGCGGCGGGGAGTCGAGCGCGCCCGCAGAAGCCTGAATACGGGGCGCGAGGCGCTACAAGCGTCTCATCCGATGCGCCGGCTGGCGCGGCAACGGCGCGCGCTGATTGAGTTTAGCGCCAGACTGCGCGGCGTCCGCGGGAGAATCGCGGTCGACCGACGGACCGAAACGGAGCGTCTGACCGGCTTGCTGCGAGCGTATGATCCACGTTCGGCGCTGCGCCGCGGCTACGGCATCGTACGCGATGCCGACAGCGGCCTCGCGCTGCGCTCGACGCGGGAAGCACATACGGGCCAACGCCTCGACGTGCTGCTCGCCGAAGGGGCCCTGGATTGCACCGTCGAGGGGCTTCGGCCCGCCCTGAGTGACGGTCCCGACAGCCTGCGGGCGGATGGATCGTGATGGTCGGCGACTTGAGCACAACCGAGCGGCGTGCCGCCGTGGTCGGTAGCCCCGCAAGCAGCCTTCAGACCACCACCGTGGCGCTGATGGTCGGAATCGGCCTGGCCTTTGTCGTGGCAAGCCAGCATGTCCCGCACACATTCCTGAATGGGGACAGCGCGTTCTACGCCACAACGGCCCGCGGTCTGTTTGAGAACGGCAGTCTGGAGATGAGCGACACGCACCCGATGAGTTGGTACACGGGCGACCTGCCGCACTACCGCGAGATGGACCAGGCATGGAGTGATCTGGCTGCGTCCGCCGACGGCACGCGCTTCTATCCCAAGCACCCGTGGTTGATCTCTGTGGTGGCGCTGCCCTTCTACGCCCTCTTCGGCCTCTCAGGCCTGCTGGTCTTCAACGTGCTCGCCATGACCGCGCTGCTGGTCGCGGCCTTCGTGGTGGCGCGCCGCTTCGTCGGCTTTGGCCCGGCGGCAGCCGCGATGATACCGACAGCGCTGTCGGGGTTGGTGCTGGAGAACACCTACACATTCTCAAATGACGTGTTCTATTCGGCGCTTATCGGCGCCGGGCTCGCCGCGATCGTCGGCAGGCGGGCGACCCTCGCGGCTGGCCTCATGGCGCTGGCGCTCGTCGCCAAACCAACCAATGCGGTCTGGCTGCCGCTTCCTTTCGCGGCCGTGGCGCTCGGCGAGCTGATCGCGTGGCGCGAGGGCAACCGCAAGCGTGGACGCTGGCCGCCACCGATCGAGCTCCTTCGGCCTATGGTGGCGCCCGCCGCTGCCGCCGCCGCGATCTTGCTGCCGTGGTTGGCGATGAACTGGTGGATGTTTGGCGGCCCGCTGACGACGAGTTACCACCGGGTCATCACGGTTCACGGCGGCCAGGTCTGGTTGGAGTCGGCCGCCAACGCCTTCAACCAGCCTTTCTGGTCTGGTCTGCGCGCGCAGGTTCTCGACGGCTGGCAGGGGCTGTGGCCACGGGGTGCCGTGCTCGCGATCGCTGCCTTCCTTGGCGTGGTGGGTGCCATACGCGTCGGCGCCATCGGCCTCGTCCCAGCGGCGACCGCGGCCGTCTATCTGATCCTGTACGCGCGCTACGAGTACATCTGGGCGCGCTTCTACCTTCCCTGCTTGCTCCTGGTCCCCCTCGGCCTGGCCGCGCCGCTCGCCCGCCTCGACCAGATCCGCTTGGAAGGCACGCGCCTCTCGGTTCGGCAAGTCGGCGCGCGGATGGCCGGCGCCGCCCTGGTCTGGTTGCTCGCGTTGGTCGTCGGCCGCGTCGCCGCGAACGCCGGTGATGTCCACCGGCTCGCCGACCGAATCACAGAGGCCCGTGTCACCCGCGAGGACCTCAGCAGCATGCAGGTCACCCCCTGTGACTACCTCAACCCAAACACCATGCACTGGGAGTGCAGCCGCATCGAAGACAACTGGTGGTCCGGTTGGGGTCCGGACCTCCTGGGGCAGTGCCGCTTTGATCGCTGGAGCGACGATGCGGTCGCGTCGGCGACTCCTGACTTGGACGGCATGATTTGGATGCAGCCGGCACCGCAGGGGACCGTCAAGACGATGCGCTGGCCCGACCTGGGCACACTCGACGACATGCAGCTGCTGATTGGATTCGCCAGCGACTCGCAGGGAAGCGACATCGACGTCGAGATCCGGCTCGGCGATGAGGTCGTGGCGCTGCCTGCCAACTGGCAAGCGGGAGTCGTGCACCGCGTCATGCTCGGCGACAAGGTGAGGGGACGCGGCCACAACCCGTTGCGCATCCAAGTCCAGGCGCGTGGCCCGCACGATCACCGCCACCTGTGCGTAGGCGCGTTGTTGAAACGCTGATCACCCACGAGGGGACGGCAGGCAAGTGCAGCGCGCGTGCCGCGCGCCATCAAGACCGTCGGTGGTGACGCTCAGGGCAGCATGTCGGCGAGAAGACCCGTCGCAATCTCAACCATATACAGCGCGCCGGCGCCCTGGTCGATGACATACGCCCGGCCGATGTTCGGGCCACTGCGCACGGCAACTGGCTGCGCGCCGACCTTCGTTGCGCGCGGCGTGAAGCCTGCTGTGACGCCGTAGCGCCAGACGGTGTCGCGGATTGGCGGCACGATGCGTGCGACCTCGCCAGGGCCGGAGCCGCCAGTGCAGCCGGGAACGAGCACCCCGCCCCATACAGGGTTGGCGAAGGGCGCAGCGACGAGGGCGGGATCGAGTGGGCTGGTCTCAATCGGGCAGGCCGCCAATTCGGCGCCAGCGGCGAGCGTGGCAGCCGACAGACGCGCGGCCGTGGCGAGGTCTTTGGGGTCGAGAGCGGCGCAAGCTGCGCCGGAGCGACCTCGCCGCGACAGGACGCCGCTGCGGTCGCCCTGGACCAGCCAGCCGGCGGCGCGGATCTCGTAGGCCAGACCAAGCGCCGGCACACAGGCGAGCGGCGGCAACGGCACGGCGACGAGGCTAGCCGGGTCAAAGGTGTACTGGTTGGCGCTGGTGACGGCCACGTCGAGCGCGCCGCTGTCCGGATCGAGCCGCAGCCGATCGGGCAGGACCTCCGCGATTCGGTAGCGCAGACGCTCCCCCTGCA
>CALGHC010000665.1 GCA_937915965.1 uncultured Myxococcales bacterium | reverse complement strand
GTCGCCGGCGACCGCTTCGCGCACTTCCAGGCGCGCGATCAGCGCTGGCGGCGGCACCCCCGGTCGATGTCCAGCGGCTGGTCGCCGCGCGTGCGCACATGCCAGCGTTGGTCGACGCCGGCAGCCGCCTCGCGCGCTTCGACCGCGTGGCCGCGGCGCCCGAGCAGGTCGACCACGTGGCGGGCGCCCTGGACATCGCGCAGCCCAAGCGCCGCCCAAAACGCTCCACGCCATTCGAAAAGCACAGCGCCTGTTCCCAACTGCAGGCCGGATCTTGCCACCGCGTCGTTGTCGGCTAGATCGACGCCAGCGAGGACGGACAGCGCTTCAACGAGCCCTTCGCTTCCAGGCATGCGAGTCGACAGGCCAGCTGCGAGATCGACGACGCCGTCGAGACTCTCGATCCACGCGTAGCGCTGCGCGTCGGCCGGCACCTGCGAAGCAACTGAGAACGGCACATTGGCGGGTGCGCGCGTGCCCAACCAGGCGGCTGCCGCTGCCGTGATCACAGCGGCAAGTAGGACACCGACGACAATGCGCCGCCGCGCTGTGGGTGGCGCGGCGAGTGACGCCTCGCCACGAGTCGCGCCGGTCACGCTCTTTCCGCCAGCGTCCGGATGCCGGCGCAGACCCGCGTGGCCACCCGCTCGCCTGCGTGACCGTCCCAGAGATCCGGGATTCGACCACGCCTGCCGCCAGTGCGGAGTACCTCGGCGACAGCTGCCTCAATCGCCGCAGGATCTGAACCGAGGACCGTGTTGGTGCCCTCCGTCACTGTGATCGGCCGCTCGGTGCTGTCTCGCAGGGTCAGACACGGAACGCCCAACGCGGTCGTCTCTTCCTGGATGCCGCCGGAGTCGGTCAGCATCAGCCGCGCCTGCGCCATGACGCCAAGGAAATCGAGGTAGCCTAGCGGCTCGATCAGCTGCAACCCAACCGGAACCGATAGGCAGGCATCCTCGATGCGGCCCCGCGTCCTGGGATGGATCGGGAAGAGCAGCGGCAGGTCCCGAGCGACTCGGCCAAGCGCTGCCAAGAGCCCGCTCAGCTGTCCGACCTCGTCGACATTCGAAGGCCGATGCAGGGTCACGACACCATACTCGCCGGGGGCGAGCCCAAACCGACCGGGACCATCGGCCTGCAAGGCGCGTTCGAGGTGCGCTCGCAGGCTGTCGATCATGCAGTTGCCGACGCGCGCGATGCGCCAACTGGCGATGCCCTCGGCCAACAGATTGTCGTCGCCGTCGCTCGAAGGCGTCAGCAGCAGGTCAGAAGCATGATCAGTGAGCACCCGATTGATCTCTTCGGGCATGCGCCAGTCGCCAGAGCGCAAGCCCGCCTCGACATGACCTACCGCGATACCGCGTTTCGCGCCGACCAGGGCGCAGGCCAGCGTCGAGTTGACGTCGCCGGCCACAAGCACCAGATCGGGCTCAAACGCGGCACAGTCCGCGTCGAAGGGCTCGAGAACCCTTGCCGTCTGTACCGCGTGACTCGCCGAGCCGACCCCGAGGAAGGCGTCGGGACGCGGCATGCCGAGATCGTCAAAGAAGATCGCGCTCATCCGCTCGTCGTAGTGCTGCCCCGTATGGACCAGCCGCACGTCGAGGCCGCGGCTACGCAGCGCGGCGTGCACCGGCGCCATCTTCATGAAATTCGGCCGCGCGCCAACTACGCACGTCACCCGCTTGACGGAGATCATCGCCCGCCCCTCGTAGTCGGTCGGCCTGGGCCAGACTGGCCCCGGCGGTCAGTCGTGGTCGGCCGCTCGGCCCTGGCTGGCCGGGCCCGCGCCTCGGCCGCTGCTGGTGGCGGCGATTGCGGATCTGCGAGGCGATTGCGGGTGAGGCGGGGATCGGGTGGAAGCTCGAACCCGCCCACATGACCTCGCTTCTCGAGCTCTTCGACCTCCGCGTCGCTCAGGCGCCGCCATTGGCCCTTCTTGAGATTGCTCAGCCCCAACCCGGCGTAGTTCACGCGCCGCAGTCGCATGACCGGATGGCCGACCTTCTCGAGCAGGCGGCGGACCTCGCGGTAGCGCCCCTCGGTCAGCGTCAGTCGGATCCAAGCGTTGCGCGCCGTGGTCTTGAAGACGACCGCGGTCTCGACGCGGGCGATCCCGTCCTCAAGGCGGACGCCACGCACCAGCCGGCCCAGCGTAGCGACATCCGGGACGCCGCGAACGCGGGCTTCGTAGACGCGCTGGATGCCGAACTTGGGGTGACCCAGCCGGTGGGCGAGATCGCCATCATTCGTGACGACAAGCAGACCCTCTGTGTTGAAGTCGAGGCGACCGACGCTACGCAAGCTCGAGTCGTCGGGAAGCAGCTGGTAGACGAGCTGGCGGTGCTTGGGGTCGTCGCGACTGCACAGGTAGCCCTCGGGCTTGTTGAGGAGGAGGACCACCCGCTCGGGCACCCGGATGCGCTCGCCGTCGACGCGGACCTCGTCCACTCCGGCGTCGACTCGGAAGCCCAGTGTGAGGATGATCTTGCCGCCCACCTCGACCCGACCCTGCGTGATCAACTCTTCGGCGTCGCGCCGCGAAGCGACACCGCACCGAGAGATCAGCTTCTGCAGCCGCTCGCCGGTGGTGCTGGTCGTCTTCTCTTTGCCTTTCCCTCTTGTCATTGAAGCGTCCCTCGGCGGCTCTGCGCTGTTGCGCGCGTGGTAGCATAGTAGCAATGCAGCGTCACGGTGTCGCCCGCTGCCTGTGTCGCCGCGCGGCGACCAGCCCGAGCCGCGCGAAGACCCCAGCGACGAGCAACCACAGCGGCCAGGGCCCCCACAGGCGCCACGGGCTGGCGGTGGCGCGCACCTCCGCGACCATCTTGCGTGTCGCCTCGACGTCGATGGGCGCGCGTTCGAGGATCTGGCCGCGGTCGTTGATCAGCGCGGTGATGCCAGATGCGGTGCTGCGGATCAGCGGTCGACGCAGCTCAACCGCCCGTGGCGTCTGAACCATCAGGTGCAGCTCAGCCGCGTTTGTCTTGCCGAACCAGACGTCGTTGGTGAGGTTGATCAACACGTCGGCGCCGAGCCCCTGCGCCCGAACCGCGGCCGGAAAGAGCGCCTCGTAGCAGATCGTGACCAACAGTTCGACGCCGGCCACACGCATACGTCCCGGCTGCTCGCCAGCGGCGAGGTTTGAGATGCCCTTGATCGCGCCAGCAAGCGACGGAATCACCGACGTGCCGGGCAGATACTCGCCGAAAGGCACCAGAATCTGCTTGTCGTAGGCCGCGACCCGTCGCTCGCCATCCATGAGCACGGCGCTGTTGCGCACCGGCTCGCGCCAGAGTTTGTCCGTCCGTCGCAGCGCACCGAAGAGCAGGGGCCTGCCGAGCTTCGAGGCGAACTGCCGTGCCCGGCGGGTCGTCTCAAGGAGGATCGGCGGCGCCCGGCTTCGTATCCCTGGACGGTCGTCGTCGACCTCAAGCGGGACAAAGAAGAACGGCAGCGCCCCCTCGGGCCAGATCACCAGGTCCACGTCATCGAGCTTCATCGCCAGGGTCAGGCGTTCCAGCCGATCGAGCATGGGTAGACGGGCACGGGCGTTCTCGGCCTTCTTCTCGGCCAGCTGCACGTTCGCCTGAACCACCGCAGCGACGAGGCGCTTCTCGACCACAGCGGCTTCGATGGTCGCCATCCGCGCCAGCCCGTAGCCCCACCACAGCCCGGTCATGATCGCGACGCCCGCCGCGGCATGCAGCCCATTGCGCCGGCTCTGCCAGGGCCGACTTGCGGCCAGCCAGGCGTTGCACCAACCCGCGAGGCCGCTCAGGCCGATGATCCCGAACACATCCGCCGCCTGCAGCAGCGTCGGCGCGACGTACAGCGCGTTGCCCAGGTACCAGGGGAAGACGAAAGGTACGACCATCTCGACCGCGATCAGCAGAGCCGCGATCTCAGCCGCCCGCACCGCGCGCGTCGCCAGACTCGCCTCGCTCGCCTCGCTCGTCTCGCGTGCGGTCCACGCGATCACCGCCGCCCATAGCGCCTGGTGCAGGCCCATCGACAGCCCGTAGAGGCCCAGCACCAGCGCCGAGACGACTGGACCCAGGCCGCTCATCTCCTGCATCGTGAAACGAACCCATGGGAATACCGCCAGGTGCAGCACGGTACCGGCGAGCCAGCCGGCGAAGAGTGCCTGCCGAACGGAAGGTCGACGGACCTCCAGCCAGGCGAGCAGCGGAACGTAGCCGCACAGCGCGAGCGGCCACCACGAGGTGGCCGGATACGCGAGCGCAACCAAGACACCGCTGGCCAGCGCTGCCGCAAGTCCTTCTCGCCATTGCCTCTTCCTCTTCGCCATCGCTCCCTCCGGCCTCCGCTCGGCGCATGTTCGCTCCCGGCGTCGCGCTTGTCAGCCCCATGAGCGCTGCGCTAGCCTCTACTGCCGTGAAGACCGTCTTCCTCTTCACCCATGCTCCCGACGTCTCGCCAATGCGGGCGGCTCTTGAATTTCGTCAACTCGTCCTCGTCGTGCGGCCTCTGCGCGGTGACCAATTCGAGTGTCCGATAACGATTCCGCCCGACCTTGTTGTCGCTGAGCCCCAGCCCGGCCTGCCGTTGGGGCCGCTGCTCAGCGCCCTCGAACACCACCCCGTCGTCGCGCGGGTCCCCTGGCTGCTTGTTCTCGATGTCGAGCGCGTCTCGGTGGCGTCGCGCCTGCCCTGTGCCGACTTCATCACCCGGGGTTTCGCCTCGGCCGAAGCGCTTGCACGGGTGGAGCGCCTGCTTGGCTTGCATATCGAGGCAGGTCCCGAACGGGTCATCCGCCTCGGAGGGCTTGAGGTCGACCTCGACGGCTTCGAGGCCCGTGTCGGCGGCGAAGCTGTCGCGCTGACCCATCAGGAGTTCGCGCTGCTCCGCCACCTCGTCAAACATCCCGGTCAGGTCATGAGCCGCGAAATGCTCCTGCATCAGGTCTGGGGTCGCGCCTATCTGGGCGGAATCCGTACGGTCGACATTCATGTTCGCAGGCTGCGCCAGAAGCTCGGACCGACCGTGGCCGGCGCGCTTCAGACCGTGCGCCATGTCGGCTACAAGTGGGTCTCGATCGGGTAAAGCGGATCGGGCCAAAACGGCTGCGGCCCACCCTCGCGCTCGGCGAGGGTGGGCCACGGCCAGTCTGGTGCTCGCTCGCGAGTGCCGCTTGGCTCAGGCCTCGGGTACGAACTCGATGATCGTCATCGGCGCGTTGTCACCGTGGCGTGGGCCCAAGCGCATGCGGCGGGTATAGCCGCCTGGTCGTTGGGCGTAGCGCGGACCGAGGTCCGTAAAGAGCTTTGCCACCAAGCCGTTGTCGCGCAGCTTGGCGAACGCTCGCCGGCGCCGAATCACCGAGTCCTCGCGGGCATAGGTGATCAGCGGCTCGATCCAGGAGCGCAGCTCCTTGGCGCGAGCTTCCGTCGTCGTGACGCGCTCGTGCTCGATCAGCGACTTGCAAAGGTTGAGCAACATCGCGCGGCGGTGATCTGCCGGCCGGCCGAGCTTTCGCCCTTTCTTCAGGTGACGCATGGCTTCCTCGCTTCGTGGCAGCCGATTTCGGCGGCCCGCCTGATCCTACGCCGGCGGTGGGGTCGGTCGGTTGTCGGGGTCGAAACCCTCGACAGGCATGCCGAGCTCGAGACCCATCTCGGTCAACACATCCTTGATCTCTTTGAGCGACTTGCGGCCGAAGTTCTTGGTCTTCAGCATCTCCGCCTCGCTCTTCTGAACGAGTTCACCGACATAGCGAATCTGCGCGTTCTGCAGGCAGTTCTGCGAGCGAACGGACAGATCCAGATCGTCGATAGTGCGGTAGAGGTTGTCGTTGAGTGGCTCGGGAGCCTCCTCGACGTCGCGCTCTCCTTCCTCTTCCTCGTGCTCCTCGAAGCTGACGAAGACCTTGAGCTGCTCGCGCAGGATCTTCGCGGCGATACCAACCGCCGTCTCTGCGTCGATCGCGCCGTTCGTCCACACCTCAAGCGAGAGCTTGTCGTAGTCGGTGCGTGACTCAAACCGGGCGTGGTCGGCGCGGAAGTTCACCCGGCGAACCGGCGAGAAGATCGCATCGATAGGCAAGAGGTCGACTGGGACGTCTTCGCCCTGCTGCTCGCGCGTGGCGACCTCGTAGCCGACGCCGGAGCGCACGGTCAGCTCGGCCTCGACACGGCCACCGGGCTGCAAAGTCATCAGTGGCTGTTCGGGGTTGAGGATCTCCAAGCTAGCCGGCACCGTCAGATCGCCCGCCGTCACCAGCATCGGCTCGCCATCTTTGGGAGCCTCGGCCGTCAAGTGCAGGTACTCGATCTGGTCGTCGCCCAACATTCGCAGGTTGACCTCTTTGAGGTTCAACACGATCTCGGCGACGTCCTCGACAACGTCCGGCAGAGCTTGGAACTCGTGAAGAGCAGACTGCATCTGCTCAACCATCCGCCGACCGCTCTTGCCCTTGCCCTCGTCGTCGCGAACTACCCGGCCAAGCGCAGCCATGCGCAGCCCGGTAATGGCCGCGCCGCGGATGCTGGACAGCAGTGTCCGCCGCAGCGCGTTGCCGAGAGTCTGTGCGTAGCCACGCTCCAAGGGCTCCATCGAGAACTTGCCGTACGTGTCGGTCAGTTCATCGACTACGAGCGCCTTGGGGCGGATCAGGTTGCGCCAGTTCCGCTCCATGGTACCTCCATCGTCTCAATCGGGTTGGGCGAACCGCCCTGACCCTCGTTCGTCCCGGCTGTCCGAGAGTCCGTGTCGTTCGCCCGGCCCGCGCCGAATGGCGCGCGATTCCGTGCTCAAAACTTTGCGACTACTTTGAGTACAACTCGACGATCAGACGCTCTTCGATCGGCATCGTGATGTCGGCCCGAGCCGGCAGCGTCGAGATGACCGCTTTGAGCGCCTTGCGATCCACCGTCAGCCAAGCGGGTACGCCACGCCGGTCGACGGATTCCATCGCTTCGATCACCCGATTGAGCTCGGTGGACTTCTGCCGCAGTTCGACTGCGTCGCCCAACTTCACAATCGCCGACGGGATGTTGCACTTGTGACCGTTGATGAGCATGTGGTTGTGTCGCACCAAGGTGCGCGCATCGGCACGGCTGCTAGCCAGACCCATGCGGAAAACCACGTTGTCCAAGCGACGCTCAAGCAGGGTCAGCAGGTTCTCGCCGCTAGCACCGCCTCGCTTCGCAGCGAGACGAAAATAGGCGCGGAACTGCTTCTCTTGCAGGCCATACATGCGCTTGACCTTCTGCTTCTCGCGAAGCTGACGGCCGAACTCCGAGACTTTGCCACGTCGCCCCTGGCCATGCTGGCCTGGCGGGTAGGCGCGGCGCTCAAATGAGCACTTCTCGGTATAGCAGCGCTCTCCCTTCAGAAAGAGCTTCATGCCCTCCCGACGGCACAGACGGCATACTGGTCCGGAATAGCGAGCCACGTTCTCCTCCTCTTGACCGGGTCCCGATGACGGGTCTTAGACGCGGCGGCGCTTGCGCGGCCGGCAACCGTTGTGCGGGATGGGGGTGACGTCTCGGATCGATGTGATCCGCAGACCCACGTTGTTCAGTGCACGCACGGCCGCTTCGCGACCTGCGCCGGGACCTTTCACACACACGCTCACCGTGCGCATTCCGTGGTCCTGAGCCCGCCTTCCGGCGTCCTCTGCTGCCATCTGGGCTGCGAAGGGAGTCGACTTGCGCGATCCCTTGAAGCCACGACGGCCGGACGTCGACCACGAGATCACGTTTCCTGCCACGTCGGTGATGGTCACCATCGTGTTGTTGAAAGTCGATGAGACGTGCGCGACGCCCGTCTGGACGTTCTTCCGATCGCGCTTGCGCGTCCGAGCGGCCTTCTTCGTTGGAGTTGCTGCCATCGTTCCCTCGTGGTCTGCGCGTCGGTCGACCGCGCGTGCTGGATCGGCCTATTTCTTCTTCTTGATCGCCGCGCGACGCGGCCCCTTGCGGGTGCGGGCGTTTGTGTGCGTGCGTTGGCCGCGAACCGGAAGCCCGCGCCGGTGGCGAAGGCCCCGATAGCAGCCCAGGTCCATCAGCCGTTTGATGTCCATCGCGATCTGGCGGCGCAAGTCACCCTCGACCTTGTACTGGGTCTCGAGAACTTCGCGGATATGGATGACGTCCTGATCGGTCAGTGCGTCGGTCCGCTTGTCGTGGGCGATGCCGGCCTTGCGGCAGACCTCGTCCGCGACGCGGGGGCCAACGCCATAGATCGAACGGAGTGCGATGTCGATGCGCTTGTTGCGCGGCAGGTCGACGCCGGCGATACGTGCCATGGAACTACTCCTGTGCTAGCCCTGACGCTGCTTGTGCTTGGGGTTCGTGCAGATGACCCGAACGACTCCGCGGCGGCGGATGACCGTGCACTGGTCGCACATGGGCTTTACGGATGCTCTGACCTTCATCGTGGTCTCCTCGATGATCACAGGTTCGCGCCGACTGGCGTTTCCCCATCCCAGGGCTTCAAGCTCGCGATCACATCCGCAAGCACCTGGTCTCTGCCCTGGCCGCCGTCGATCTCGATCAACAGGTCGGCGTAGTAATCGATCAGCGGAGCGGTCTGCAGCTCATAGGCCGTCAGCCGCCTCCGGATGGTGTCTTCGTGATCGTCGGGGCGGACGATAAGTCCGCTTCCGCAATGGTCACACGCGTCGGTCTTCGCCGGCGGGGCGAACGCGACATGAAAACTCGCTCCGCAATTGGGGCACGTCCGTCTGCCGGTCAAGCGTCCGACGATCACGTCGCTGTTTACCTTCAAGTGCACGACAAGCTGCGGGGCGAGCTTGCTATCGACCGCGAACGCCTCGGCCTGGACGAGCGTTCGCGGAAAACCGTCGAGCAGGTAGCGCACGCCACCGGCGTCGTTGCGGCAGTCGCGGTGCTGCACTCGCTCGCGGATCACCTCGAGGATCAGCGCGTCCGGCACGAACTGCCCGGCCGCCATGTGACCCTTGACTCGCTCGCCCAGCTCATTTCCAGCGGCTACCGCGGCGCGCAGCATATCGCCCGACGACAAGTGCGGCGCGCCAAAGAGGCTGACCATTCCCAACGCAACGGTGCCCTTGCCGGCGCCGGGGGCGCCGAGGAGGACAATGCGACTGGGACGGCGGCTACTCACGTGACTACCTGTGAAGGTCCGCGGGGACCCATGATGAACGGCGAGGTCGGTTGGCTAGGCCATCGCACGGCGGCCGCGCACGCGCGGCCCACCTGCTCCGGCGAAGCCCTCGTAGGACCTCGTGATGAGGTGACTTTCGATCTGTTGAGCGGTGTCCATCGCGACGCCGACGACGATCAGCAGCGCAGTGCCGCCAAAGTAGAAGGGCACGTTGAACTCAAGCTGCAGGAAGCCCGGCAGGACACACACCGCAGCGACGTACAGCGAACCGGCAAACGTAATCCGTGACAGCACCCGGTCGATGTACTCCGCGGTTTTCTTGCCAGCGCGCACGCCGGGAATGAAGCCGCCGGACTTCTTGAGGTTGTCAGCGACGTCGACCGGATTGAAGGTGACGGCGGTGTAGAAGTAGCAGAAGAAGATGATCAACGCGACGTAGATCACGTTGTACAGCGTGCGTCCGGGCACGATCCCGTTGACCAGGTTGACGATGACCGGGCTGTCCGGGAGGAAGTTCGCCAGCGTCGCTGGGAACATCAAAATGGACGACGCGAAGATCGGCGGGATGACGCCCGCGGTGTTGACCTTGAGCGGTAGGAATGAGCTCTGACGCTGCATGACCTGCTTGCCAACGACCCGCTTGGCGTACTGCACCGGTATGCGGCGCTGGGCGCGCTCGAAGAAGACGATGACCGCGATGACGCCGACGACGACAGCGCCGATGAAGATCAGCACTGCGATGCCGATCTGACCCTGAGAGAAGAGAGCGAACGTCTGCGACAGCGCCTGCGGCAGGCCCGCGACGATGCCGGCGTAGATGACCAGCGAGATGCCGTTGCCGATGCCCTTGGCGGTGATCTGCTCGCCAAGCCACATAATGAAGACGGTGCCGGTCGTCAGGCTCAGCACGCACAACGCCTTGAAGCCGAGGCCACCCATGGTGACAACGCTCGCGCCACCACCCAGGGTCTGGCTGTTGAGGCTCTCGAGCCAGGTCGCCATCGCGATTCCCTGGATCAAGGACAACACAACCGTTCCATAGCGGGTGTATTGGTTGATCTTGCGACGTCCGATGTCGCCTTCTTTGTTGAGGCGCTCGACCGCAGGCACCACGACCGTGAGCAACTGCAAAATGATGCTCGCCGAGATGTACGGCATGATCCCGAGCGCAAAGATCGAGATGTTTTCCAGCGCGCCACCCGAGAACATGTTGAACATGCCCAGCAGGCCGGCGCCAGCCGACGAATTGAGGTAGTCGGCCATGACCTGACGATCAACGCCTGGCACGGTCACAAAGACCCCGATCCGATAGACGGCAAGCATCGCCAGCGTGAAGAGCAGACGCTTCTTCAGCTCGGGAACCTTGCCGATGTTGGCGAGCGGATTAGCCACCCACAACCTCCGCCTTGCCGCCCGCCGCGACGATCTTCTCGAACGCGCTGGCGCTGAATTTGTGAGCGATCACCGTCAGGGCGCGATCAAGATCGCCGTTGCCGAGGATCTTAACCACGTCGATCCGGCCCTTGATGATTCCCAACGACCGAAGTGCTGCCTCGTCCACCTGAGCGCCAGCGTCAAAGCGATTGAGCTGGGCGACGTTCACCGACGCGACCCGAGCCGCGAAGATATTCACGAAGCCAACCTTGGGCAGCCGCCGCGCGAGCGGCATCTGCCCGCCCTCGAAGAACGTGCTGTGGTGCGGACTCTTGCGCGACTTGGCGCCCTTGTGGCCGCGGCCCGCGGTCTTTCCAGTACCGCTGCCGATGCCCCGGCCGAGTCGCTTGCGCTTTTTGGTAGCGCCCTTCGGAGGGTGCAGTTCGCTCAACTCGTTCATCGTGCTCTCCCGATGGCAGCCGTCCGTGGCCCACGAAGGGCTCGCCGGGCTCTGCGCCCTCTCAGGTCAAGGCCAGGTCAAGGCCAGGTCAGCCTATCGTCCAACCCACGTTTCTTTCCCCAGACTTGGCCCCCGACTGGGGCGCTGGCCGGGGCGGCGACTGTGGCGCCGCGCGCTGGCCCCCTGGCCGCGGGGCGCGTGATTCTAATGGCGCGGGGGCTTGGATGCAAGCCGTGTCGGCACCGTAATTCGATCGGCCGCTCGCCATTTTGGTCGGCAAGGGCGGCCGTTTGTCGCGGCCAATAGCCCTAGCCGCGGATCTCCTCGACCGGCTTCCCGCGCCTGGCGCTGGTTTCCTCGAGGGTTCGCAGCTGCTGCAACGCATCCACAGTCGCCTTGACGACGTTGTGTGGATTGTTGCTGCCGATGCATTTCGTAATAATATCCCGGACGCCTGCCTGTTCAAGCACGGCTCGCACCGGGCCGCCAGCGATGATGCCCGTACCGCGGCTGGCTGGCCGCAGCAGAACGCGACCAGCGCCGTAGTGGCCCATCGCGTCATGCGGGATCGTGCCGCGCAGCAGTGGCACCTTGAACATACTCTTGCGCGCCCGCTCGTTGCCCTTGCGGATCGCCTCCGGCACCTCGTTGGCCTTGCCCAGGCCAACGCCGACGTTGCCGTTGACGTCGCCGACCACGACGAGGGCAGAGAACGAGAACCGCCGACCACCCTTGACGACCTTGGCCGTGCGGTTGATCGAGATCGTCGCCGTCTGCATCCCATCGTCGGGCCCGCTATCACGCGCATCGCGATCTCGCCGAGGCCCGCGGCTCTGCTTGTTCATCTCAGCCATTGGTCATTACTCCTGCTGGGCCGCGGCTTCCGCCTCGACCGGGGCTGCATCGATCTCGGCGACGGCGACTGCTTCGTCCGCACCGTCCGCGTCATCCGCGTCATCCGCGTCATCCGCGTCATCCGCGGTATCCGACAACGCTGCGTAACCGGCCTTGGTCAGAAGGCCGCGCTCATGCGCTGCTTTCGAGACCGCCGCGACGCGCCCGTGGTACGGGTAGCCGTTGCGGTCAAAGACCAGCTTTGTCACGCCAGCCGCGACCGCTCGGTCCGCGACGAGCTGGCCGACCTTCGTCGCTGCGTCGGTCTTGCTCCCCTCGAATCCCTTGAAGTCGGGCTCGAGGGTCGACGCGGATGCGAGCGTGGAGCCCGATTCGTCGTCGATGACCTGCGCGTAGACGTGCTTCGATGAGCGGAAGACGCTCAAACGAGGACGCTCTGCAGTGCCGCGGATCTTGAACCGCAGACGATATTTGCGGTGTTCGCGCTTGTTTCTAAACTGTGGAGCCAGCATGGCTTTCCTCCGCCGAACGGCCAACCTCTCGCGAGGCCCATCCAGGGTGACCTACTTCTTACCGGCCGACTTGCCGGCCTTCATCCGAATCTTCTCATTGGTGTAGCGAATCCCCTTGCCCTTGTAGGGCTCGGGAGGACGCACACCGCGAATGCTCGCGGCCGCCTGGCCGAGGACTTCCTTGTCGATGCCTGTCAGAATCAGGTGGGTCTGCTTCTCGACCTCGGCGTCGATGCCGTCGGGAAGCAGATACATCACCGGATGGCTGAAACCAACCTGCAGGCGCAGGGTGCGGTCCATCAGCTCGCAGCGGAAGCCGACGCCGACGACGTCGAGCTCACGCTTGTAGCCTTCGGAGACTCCCGTGACCATGTTGTTCAGCAGCGCCCTGCCGAGCCCGTGCATCGCCCGCGCCTGACGGCTGTCGCCATCGGGGTGCACGACGATCTCGCTGTCGGTGCGCTCAAACGCCACGCCGACGAAGTCACGCTCAAGCACTCCCTTGGGCCCTTTGACCCGGACGTGCATCCCGTCGATCGAGATCTCCACGCCTTTGGGGAGCGCAACCGGCTGCTTGCCGACACGCGACAACACCACTTTCTTTTCCATCACCTCTTCCATCACATGCCTCACCGGCGGCGGGGCAACGCCCCGGCCACCTCGCAGATCGCGCTTACCAGATCTTGCACAGGTACTCGCCGCCAACGTTTGCCATGCGCGCGGCGTTGCCGGTCATGACACCCTTGGAAGTCGATAGAATCGCGATACCCAGCCCGTTCTTGACGCGCGGGATGTCCTTTACGTCGACATACCGGCGCCTGCTCGGCTTTGAGACTCGCTCAAGCTTGCGGATGGCGCTGGAGTGGTCCGCCAGGTACTTGATGTGCACGACGATCGCGCCACGCGGCGGCTCGTCGAGCACTTCGACATCCTGGACATAGCCTTCTTCCTTGAGGATTTCGGCCAGTCGAACCAGCATCTTTGATGCCGGCATCTTGCACGAGTCGTGCCGCGCCAGGGTGGCGTTGCGGATTCGTGTCATGAAATCCGAGATTGGGTCGTTCGTCGTCGCCATCAGGCTGTCTCCTTGCCACACGAGAGCCGCTGCTCTACTCGCCTCGCCGTTGCGTCTACGCCTTGCTACCAAGGCGTCCGCGCCGGCCTCGCGTCTCAATACCATCGTTGCGCCGCCACCATGGGCGCCGTCCGTTCTTCAGTTGGCCGCTACCACGAAGCCTTGGTCACGCCCGGCAGATGGCCGCGCAGCGCCAGGTTGCGGAAGCAGATTCGGCAGAGTTTGAATTTCCGCAAGAAGCCCCGCGGTCGGCCGCACACGCCGCAGCGGCTGCGCTCGCGCACGCCAAACCTCTTCTTTCGTTCTACCGTCTTGCATGTCTTGGCCATGGTGCCTCTCGATTCCTGTGTGCGGTGCGCGTTCACGCGCGACCGGCGTGGGCCGTTCTACTTGCGGAACGGCATCCCCAGCTCGCGCAGCAGGGCGCGGCCCTCTTCGTCGTTCTGAGCGGTCGTGACGATGGTCACATTCATCCCGCGGATCTTGTCGACGGTGTCGTACTCGATCTCCGGGAAGATGATCTGCTCCTTGACGCCAACCGTGTAGTTGCCGCGCCCGTCGAAGCCCTTGGGCGAGACTCCGCGGAAGTCGCGAACACGCGGCAGCGCGATGCTCACGAAGCGCTCAAGGAACTCGAACATATGAGCCCGGCGCAGTGTCACGGTGCAACCGATCGGCATGTTCTCGCGAAGCTTGAAGTTCGAGATCGACTTGCGCGCCCGCGTCACCACCGGCTTCTGCCCTGCGATCGCGGTCATCTGCTCGACGGCCTTCTCGATCACCTTGGGATTCTGAACGGCCTCGCCGAGACCGAAGTTCAGCACCACCTTCTCCAGGCGTGGGACCTGGTGCCGGTTGGTGTAGCTGAACTCCCGTGTGAGAGCCGGGACCGCTACGCTGTCGTATTTTTCTTTCATCGCCGGGATCATCACTGACCTCTCGCGTATCGTACCGACACGCCCGCTTGCAACCCGCTAGGAGACCGGATCGAGGACCTCGTCGGTCTTGTGGACGACGCGCACCTTGCGCTCGACGCCCTTGGAATCGGTGACGCTCTTGAAGCCCACCCGAACCGGCTTGCCGGTGCTCGGGCTCACGAGCGCGACGTTGCTGGTGTCCAGCGGCGCCTCTTTGCTGATAATGCCGCCCTGCTCGTTGCTGTTGCGCGCTTTGCGATGCAGGCGGTGGATGTTGATCTGTTCGACCAACACCTTCTTGCCGGCGTCCACCATCCGCAACACCTTGCCGGTTCGGCCTTTGTCTTTGCCGGCGAGCACTTGCACCAGGTCGCCTTTCTTGATCTTCTTGCTCATCGTCGTCTCTCCTCGTCCTTCCGGCCTGGCCGCTCGCGCTCGCCCTAAAGAACCTCGGGGGCCAACGAAACGATCTTCATGAACTTTTTGGCGCGCAGCTCGCGCGCAACCGGTCCAAAGATTCGGGTGCCGATGGGTTCTCCCTGGGCGTTGATGAGCACAGCGGCGTTGTCGTCGAACTTGATGTACGAGCCGTCGTTGCGGCCGACCTCTTTGGCCGTACGGACGATGACGGCCTTGACGACCTCGCCGGTCCGGACCTTCGATCTAGGCAGCGCCTCACGCACCGAGCAGACGATGATGTCGCCCACTGACGCATACTTGCGCTTTGATCCGCCGAGGACCTTGATGCAGCGCAGCTTCTTGGCGCCCGAGTTGTCTGCGGCCTCGAGGTTGGTTTCTGCCTGAATCATCTCTGCACCACTTTCACGCCCACGGGGACGTCCGGGGTTTCACGTCCATGTGGACGTAGGAACCAGCCAGTGAACACACCGGCCGGTCGCAACTGGAAAGCCGCTAGGCCTTCTTGCGAATCACGGTCTTGAAGCGCCAGCGCTTCATCTTCGACAGGGGTCGGCACTCCTCGATCATCACCTGGTCGCCGACCTCGCAGACGTTGTGCTCGTCGTGCGTCAGGTAGCGCTTCGAGCGCCGGACGTACTTGCGGTACTTCGGGTGCAGGAAGGTACGCGTCACGCTCACGACCGCCGTCTTCTCCATGGCGCTGGAGACAACCACACCGATCGCTGTGCGGCGCCGGCGTGTCGCGGTCCCTGCCGCATCTTCGGTGTCGACAACGGTCACCGCAGGCGCACTCGGTACCGGAACCGCGGGGGCTTCGACCGGTGGTGGCGCGACCGGCGCGTCTGCGATCGGCTCTGCCTCTGCGACGGCCTCTGCGACCGGCTCTGCTTCTGCGACCGGCTCCGGGTCGGCGACGGCTTCTGCTACCGGCTCTGCTTCCGCGACCGGCTCTGCTTCCGCGACCGGCTCTGCTTCCGCGACCGGCTCTACGTCGGCCACGGCCTCGGCGACTGGCTCTGCCTCGGCAACGGGCGCCGCTTCGGCGACGACCTCCGTCTCGACGGCAGCCACTTCGTCGAGCGATGCGGCCTGCACTTCCGTCTCCTCGACGGGCTCATTCGTCTTTGGCTCGCTCATCTTAGGACTCCTTCGGCGCCGTTGCGTCGCTCGTCAGGTCGTCTGCCCGCAGACGGGTCAGGACACGCGCAAGGCTCCGGCGGGTCGTGCGCAACTTGGTTGGGTTCGCCAACTGGCCGGTGTGATGCTGAAAGCGCTGTCGGAACAGGTCTTCGCGGAGCTGCACCTCGGCGCGCTGGAGCTCCGCGTGCGTCATCTCGGCGACGACACTCTTCTTGATTTCGGTGCTCATCGGATCTCTCCTCGTCGGATCACCTGCGTCTTCAACGGCAGCTTGTGCGATGCCAGGGCAAACGCCTCACGCACCGCGGCGACGTTGTCGGACTGGATCTCGTAGAGCATGTGACCAGGCTTCACGATCGCCACCCAGTGGTCCGGTCCTCCCTTGCCCTTGCCCATCCGGGTCTCGGCCGGTTTCTTGCTCACCGGGCGCTGCGGAAAGACCCGAATCCAGATCTGCGCACCGCGCTTCATCTTGCGCGTCATCGCAATACGAGCCGCCTCAAGCTGGCGACTGCTAATACGGCCGGGCTCGATCGCCATCAGGCCGTACTCGCCAAAAGAGACCTCGCAGCCACGGCGAGCCGTGCCACGAATGCGTCCCTTCTGCACCTTGCGCCATTTTACTCTCTTGGGCGCGAGCATGGTTCCCTCCTGTGCCCTACGGGACTTCGACTATGGGCGGTTGCCGCGCTCGGGCAGGATCTCACCGTGGTAGATCCATGTCTTGACGCCGATGATGCCGTAGGTCGTCTTTGCCTCGGCCTCACCGTATTGGATGTCGGCCCGCAGCGTGTGCAGCGGAACCTGGCCCTCGCGGTACCACTCGTATCGGCCCATCTCGGCTCCGCCGAGGCGGCCTTTGCAGGCTACGCGAATGCCCTTGATGCCAAACTTCTGCGCTGCCTGCATGGCCTTGCGCATCGCGCGGCGGAATGCGACGCGACGCTCCAGCTGGGTAGCGATGTTCTCCGCGACGAGCTGCGCATCTGTCTCCGCCCGACGCACCTCATGGATGGTCAGGTAGATCTCGCCCTGCGCGATCTTGGCGATCATCGTCTTGAGCTTCTCGGCTTCCTTGCCCTTGGGCCCAATCAGGATGCCGGGGCGCGCGGTGTGAACCGCGATGCGGATCTGGCGTGCGCGCCGCTCGATCTCGATCTTTGAAATCCCCGCGTGCTTCATCTTGGTTTTGATGAGCTTGCGAATTGCGAGGTCCTGATGCAGCCAGGTGGCGTACTTCTTTTCCTCGAACCAGCGCGAGGTCCACGAGCGGATCACGCCGAGGCGCAGACCGTATGGATGCGTCTTCTGTCCCACGTTGAACTCCCTACCGGACGCTCAGCACCAGCGTCACATGACTCGACTTCTTGAGGATACGGGTCGCCCGACCGAACGCCCTCGGCTGCCACCGCTTCAGCGTACGCGCCTGGTCGACGTAGACCTGACTCACATACAGCGCATCGGCGTCCATGCTGTGGTTGTTGACTGCGTTGTGAATGGCGCTGTCGAGCAGTTTGCGTACCGGCTCAGCAGCTCGCTTCTCAGCAAACTGCAAGACGGTGAGCGCCTCTGCCGCGTTCTTCCCACGAATCAGATCGACCACCACCCGCACCTTGCGGGGGGCGATTCGGACGTCGTGAAGGACGGCTCTCGTTGTGGCTTCCATTGCGGACTCCATGCATCAGGTCGACGGGCTCGCTCGCGTCAGCAACTCGCTGACAACTCCGGGCCAGGCAGCCGACTGCTATCGGCGCTTGCCTTTCTTGTCGCCGCCGTGGCCGTGGAAGGTACGAGTCGGCGAAAACTCGCCGAGCTTGTGGCCGACCATGTTCTCGGTCACGAAGACCGGTACGAACTTGCGACCATTATGGACCATCAGGTTCATCCCGACGAACTCGGGGAAGATGGTCGACCGTCGCGACCAGGTCTTCAACGGTCGCTTGTTGCTGGTTCGCTGTGCATCGGCCACCTTCTTCATCAGGTGGTCGTCGCAGAACGGGCCTTTCTTGATCGAACGCGCCATAGTGCCTTCCTTCCTCGCCGGCTGGACCACATCTGGCCACAGCCGCGCGATCCCTTCCTGGACTGCTACTTCTTCTTCCGGCGGCTAACGATAAGCCGTTCGGTCTTCTTGTTCGTCCGGGTCTTGTGACCCTTCGTGGGGTGACCCCACGGTGTGCATGGGTGACGGCCGCCGCTGGACCGCCCCTCGCCACCACCAAGCGGATGGTCGACCGGATTCATCGCGACGCCGCGCACCACTGGGCGACGCCCGAGCCACCGCATACGGCCGGCCTTGCCCAGGTTGACGTGGGCATGGTCGTGGTTGCCGACCATCCCGATCGTCGCTCGGCAGCCCTGGATGACCTTGCGCTGCTCACCCGAGGGAAGCCGCAGCAGGGCATGCTTGCCTTCTTTGGCCATCAACTGTGCTGACGTCCCCGCGGCGCGGCACATCTGTGCACCCTTGCCGGGCTGCATCTCGATTGCGTGAATGACCGTTCCGACCGGGATCGCGTCGAGAGGCATCGCGTTACCGGGCAGGATATCGGCGTTGCGGCTCGACAACAGCTCGGTGCCGACCTCGACGCCCTGCGGTGCGAGGATGTAGCGCTTCTCGCCGTCGACGTAGTGCAGCAGCGCCAGCCGAGCCGACCGGTTGGGGTCGTACTCAATTGCCGCCACGCGGGCGGGCACCCCGACCTTGTCACGCTTGAAGTCGATGACGCGGTAACGGCGTTTGTGACCGCCGCCTCGGTGGTAGGCGGTGATCTTGCCGCGGCTATTGCGCCCGCCGGTCTTCTTCAGAGGCTCAAGGAGCGCCTTCTCGGGCCGGTCCTTGGTGATCTCTGCAAAGTCCGGTCCCGCGTGTTGGCGCGAGGCGTTGGTCACCGGTCTGTATTTCTTGATGCCCATGGATCACTTCCTGGCTTGCAGCCTGGCGGTCTGCCGTCCCGCTCGCGGGGCGGTGCTTATCCTAGACTCCGTCGAAGAAGTCGATGGTGTCGCCCTCGCGGAGCTTCACAAACGCCTTCTTGTAGTTCGAGCGCTTGCCCGTATGAACTCCGACCCGACGCATCTTGCCGTGCTGGATCAGCGTTCGGACCTCGTTCACCTTGACTGCGAACAGCACTTCGACGGCCTCGGCCACCTGGATCTTGTTCGCGGTGCGGTGCACCTCAAAGACGTACTCGTTCTCCGTCTCACGCAGAAGATTGTTCTTCTCCGTGATGAGCGGCCGGACGAGGATCTGCGTAGGATGCAAATTCATGTCTCTCTCCTCAGGCGAGACGCTGCTCGAGGGCGCGTGCAGCGTCGACGGTCAGCAACAGCTTGTCGTACTTCAGCACGTCGAAGACGTTCAGTCCCTCGGCGCGGATGTACTTGGCGCTGGGCAGATTGCGCAGCGAAAGGTGGAGGATGGCGTTTTCGTCATGCGTCACGACGAGGACCTTGCCCAGGCCAAGTCGACCGAGTACGGCCGCAGCCTCCGCGGTCCGCGGTCGCGCCAACTCAAAATTGTCGAGAACCACGAGGTCGCCACCGCCGCAGCGGGTCGACAGCGCCGAACACAGCGCTGCCCGGCGAACCTTCTTCGGCACCGTGTAGCTGTAGTCGCGCGGCCGTGGTCCGTGGGCCACGCCACCGCCGCGGAAGAGCGGCGCCTTGCGCGAACCATGGCGGGCGTTGCCCGTGCCCTTCTGGCGGTAGGTCTTGCGAGTCGTGCCGTGGACCATGCCACGCGTCTTGGTCGACGCGGTGCCCTGCCGTCGGTTGGCGAGCTGGTTGCGGACCACCTCCCAGTGCAAGTGGGGCTTGATCGGCGCGGCAAAGATCCCGTCGGCGAGCTCGATCTCGCCCACGGACTGCGCTTGTGTGTTGATGACCTGAAGCTTCGGCATCGTAGTCTCCTTGGCGGGGCTGCCTCGCCCATTGGCGCGGCAGCGGCGGCGAACCGGCATCTTGGTGCCGGCGTTCCCCCCGCTTGTCAGGTCTTGATCTCGACCGAGACCCCGGCAGCCAGGTCGAGGCGCATGAGCGCGTCGAGGGTCTGCTGGTTCGGGTCGAGGATGTCAATGAGGCGCTTGTGCGTTCGGACCTCGAACTGTTCGCGGCTCTTCTTGTCGACGTGTGGCCCGCGCAAAACCGTGTAGCGGTTGATACGCGTCGGCAACGGCACGGGCCCGGCGACGCGAGCGCCGGTATTCTGGACCGTCGAGATGATCTCGGTGACGGACTGGTCCAGAAGTTTGTGGTCGTACGCTTTCAACCGGATTCGGATCCGCTGGGTAGCCATATCGCTTCCTCACCCCCGCGTCGTGCGGGGCTCCATTTCAAACGGCCTCAAGAGGCCAGTCGCATGACACCATCCATGACCGACTGGGGAGCCGGCGCATAGTGGTTGAACTGCATCGTGTACGTCGCCCGGCCTTGGGTCATTGACCGCAGGTCCGTTGCGTAGCCAAACGTTGCGCCTAGAGGCACTTCGCCGCTGATGATCCGACCGCCGCTGCGCTCGTCCAGGTTGCTGATTCGACCCCGCCGAGAGTTGAGGTCGCCGATGACGTCCCCCATGTACTCCTCTGGCGTGACGATTTCAATCTCGAAGACGGGCTCCAGCAGAACTGGTCGTGCTTTGCGTGCGGCTTCCTTGAAAGCCATCGAGCCTGCGATCCGGAAGGCCATCTCGCTCGAGTCGACGTCGTGGAACGAGCCATCGAAGACCGTCACGCGTACGTCGACCATCTGATAGCCGCTGATCACCCCGCCGCTCATTGCGTCCGCGACGCCCTTGTCGGTCGCGGCGATGAACTCGCGCGGGATGACGCCGCCCTTGGTGGCGTCGACGAACTCGTAACCAACGCCGCTCTCCTGGGGCTCCACTCTCAGGCAGATGTGCGCGAACTGGCCGCGTCCTCCGGTCTGCTTGGCGTACTTGTAGTTGACCTCGGCGCTCTCAAGCAGCGTTTCGCGGTAGGCGACCTGCGGCTTGCCGACCAGGGGCTGAACTTTGAATTCCCGCCGCAGGCGATCGACGATGATCTCCAGATGGAGCTCGCCCATGCCCGAGATCAGCGTCTGGCCGGTCTCTTCGTCGGTGGCAATGCGGAAGGTGGGATCCTCGCGGCCCAATTTGTCGAGTGCGAGCGTCAGACGCTCTTCCTCCTGCTTGGAGTCCGCCTCGATCGCGATCGAGATGACCGGATCGGGGAAGTTCATCGACTCAAGGACGATCGGCTTCTTCTGATCGCACAGCGTGTGGCCAGTGGCCGTGTGCTTCAGGCCCGTCACCGCGACGATCTCGCCGGCGAAGGCTTCCTTGACGTCCTCGCGTTTGTCGGCGTGCATCCTCAACAGGCGGCCGACGCGCTCGCGCTTGCCCACGGCTGGATTGAGCACGGTCGCCCCGGCCTCGAGCACACCCGAGTAGACGCGGCAGTACGTGAGGTTGCCGACGAAGGAGTCGGTCCAGATCTTGAATGCCAGCGCGGCGAGCGGCTCTTCGTCTGCTGCGCGACGTTCGATCTGCTTGTCCGGGTCGTCCGGCGCGAAGCCAATGACCGGCCGGACATCCTCGGGCGATGGCAGATAGCGCACGACTGAGTCGAGCAGCTGCTGGACGCCCTTGTTCTTGAACGCGGAGCCGCACAACACGGGCACCGCGGTCAGTCCGATGACTGCTTTGCGCAGGGCAGCGATGATCTCTTCCTCGCTGAGCTCTTCGCCAGCGAGGTACTTCTCCATCAGGTCGTCATCCGCTTCGGCTGCGGCCTCGACGACACGCTGGCGGGCGGCGAGCGCCTCGTCGAGCATGTCGGCCGGCACATCGGAGACGTCGAAACGAACGCCAAGGCTCTCGTCATCGAAGACGACTCCCTTCATCGCGATCAGATCGACGATGCCAAGGAAGCCATCCTCCCTGCCGATTGGCAGCTGCACCGGCACGGGGTTGGCACCGAGTCGGCCGGCGATCTCGCGCACTGCCCGGCCAAAGTCCGCGCCGACGCGGTCCATCTTGTTGACGAACGCGACGCGTGGCACCCCGTAGCGATCCGCCTGGCGCCAGACGGTCTCGCTCTGGGGCTCGACTCCGCCGACGCCGCAGAAGACCGCGACCGCCCCGTCGAGGACCCGGAGCGACCGCTCCACTTCCATGGTGAAGTCGACGTGGCCAGGGGTGTCGATGATGTTGATGTTGCAGCCGTCCCAGGTGCAGTAGGTCGCGGCCGACGTAATCGTGATGCCGCGCTCCTGCTCCTGCTCCATGAAGTCCATGGTTGCGGCGCCGTCGTGCACTTCACCGATCTTGTACGAACGCCCCGTGTAGTAGAGCACCCGCTCAGTCGTCGTCGTCTTACCAGCATCAATGTGAGCCATGATGCCAATATTGCGATATTTCGACAACGGCTGGGCGCGTGGCACGTGGGGCTCCTGGGTGGGCCGCGACTGGCGACCCGGCGACTCTTCTCGTTTCCCGAAGGAACGAGCGAGTCCCCTCCAATTCGACTCTACTTTCGTAGCACTATGGCCTATCGGCTGGTCTACCAGCGATAGTGGGCAAACGCCTTGTTGGCGTCGGCCATGCGGTGCGTGTCCTCACGCTTCTTGACCGCTGCGCCGCGGTTCTGGGCGGCATCGAGGATCTCGTTGGCGAGCTTCTCGGCCATGCCCTTCTCGCCGCGACTGTCAGAGAACTTCAGCAGCCAGCGCATCCCCAGAGCGTTGCGTCGCTCTGGACGAACCTCGACCGGCACCTGATAGGTCGAACCACCCACGCGACGAGACTTGACCTCGACTGCCGGGCGAATGTTCTCAAGCGCGCGTTTGAAGACCTTGACCGGGTCCTCCTTGGCGCGGGCCTCGACGCGTTCGAAGGCGCTGTACAGCAACTTCTCCGCTGTCGACTTCTTGCCGTCTTTCATCAAGCAGTTGATGAACTTCGCAACCTGATCATCGCCGAACTTGGGGTCGGGCAGGATGATGCGCTTGGGTACTTCGCGACGCCGTGGCATGACTTATCTCTCCGTTCACTGGCTACCGGCTCGGTTGGCGTGCGCCTGTGGGCTCGCCTGGCCCGACGGCCGGATGGGACGTGGTCGTCCTACTACTGCCTACTTCTGCCTACTTCTGCCTACTTCTGCTTGGGCGCCTTGGCGCCGTACTTCGATCGGCCGCGGCGACGGCTGGCGACGCCGGTGGCGTCCAGGGTGCCGCGGATGACGTGGTAACGCACGCCGGGCAGGTCCTTCACACGTCCGCCGCGGATCAGCACGATGCTGTGCTCCTGGAGGTTGTGGCCCTCGCCGGGAATGTAGGTCGTGACCTCCATGCCGTTCGAGAGGCGCACACGTGCGACCTTGCGCAACGCGGAGTTCGGCTTCTTTGGCGTCGTCGTATAGACGCGCGTGCAGACGCCCCGCTTCTGCGGGCACGACTCCAGGGCCGGCGCAGTGGTCTTGCGGCGCTTCGCCTTGCGCTGCTGTCGAACGAGCTGATTGATCGTCGGCATCTGGTCGCCTCGACGCGTCGTGACGCGCTCTCGTCTTCCAACGGGCCAGATTCGGCCGCGTCTCGTGCCCCAGGAGGCCTGTCGTGCGCCACCACTCGGTGCGCACGCCGGTGTCCCCCTCTTCCTTGCTCCAGGGCCTCTGCACTCCGACCGTTGGTCGTGGGCCAGAGGTTCTGTCGCGATCGATCCCCCCCTATCCTGGACCGCTCATGCAGGTCGCTCAAGCGCGCGCTGCTCTCGATTCGGCGGGTCGCCATGAGGGCGGTCCACCGGGAGAACGTCAGGGGGGTGCCCTGACGTGGGGCGCGCTTTATCCATGCTTTCGGGGGCGATGTCAAGGGCGAAAGCCGCTCGCGTCGGCCTTCCACGCCTCGCTCGGAGATCGAAGCCAGTACGCGGGG